>JBGVEC010000001.1:0-1789 GCA_045119815.1 Paludibacteraceae bacterium
GGCGGATAAGTTGCCCCCACTGCCGCCATTTCGCCACATGTTGTTTTTATACTTTATGTACGGTTTCTACGGTTTTCCGTTTTCAGAAGGGACCGAAAGCCCATAGATGTTCGTCCACACAGATCTCCTATGGTGGTCGCCTAACTTGCAAGTCGCTTTTCCTATACCAAAGATAATCCATAATTTTTAATATTTTTGAAGGCTTCCAAGAAGCCGTATTTTTGTTTCTAAAAAATAATTATCGTAGAATATAAACGTGCACTCCATATTCATCTTTGAGCACACATCTTCTGCCTTTACACTCTACACCTTACACCCTACACTAAAAAATCGCACAAAAATGCGCTTTTTGTTTGCATATATCAAAAATAAGCAGTACCTTTGCACCGCATTCAGTGTAAGGGAAGCAGGTGAGAGTCCTGCACAGTCCCGCTGCTGTGATTCGCAATCCGATGTTCAAATTCTTATAAGTCACTGGTTCTCAATGAACTGGGAAGGCTGAACAAAAGGAGCGATAAGTCAGAAGACCTGCTGCGTGCCACCAACGAGGAGTTGGTGAAGTTGAACGCTCTCGGGGAATCGAGCCAACGACAATGACGCAAAGGTTTTCAATATTATCTATGGTACGCATGTACGCGTATAGGTATTTGATAAATGTATCAAGTACCCATTTGTTGTGTCAGATGGTCAGTGGCTATATTCTTCGTGGATTATCTTACCACATTGCAGCCGACCATCACCCTGCCATGTTGCTCGTATAGAGCAGATGGTTGGCTGTTGTGTGGTTGATACGGAATATTAACCATACAAACAAGATACAATATGAAACAACTATTACAGTTTTCTTTTTTTAGCATTATTGTGCTCCTCTCATCGTGTATCATTGACGATGACATCACCACATCACTACCTCCTAAGATTCTGCTTGACAGCGAAACAGGTGTCTACACCGTCAAAGCAGGACGCGAGATTACCATCGCTCCCAACTACGAATCAGCCGAAGGAGCAACTTACTATTGGACAATGAATAATGAGGTTATAGGCACCTCTCCCTCTCTCACTTTTATTAGCGAGGAGATAGGCGAATACTACATTGTTCTGACCATTAGCACAGATAGCGGCACAGATAGCGAAGAGATTCGCGTAGATGTCGTGGAACTGGAGATACCGACCGTCTCTATCGCAGGAATGGAGCAATTGACCGTAGCGGTAGGCACACAAATCCAACTGAATGCTACAGTACGACAAACCTCACTACCAACCACCATCGCATGGCATATCAACGGCGAACAGGTTGCTGAAGAATTATCCTACACCTTTGTAGCCAATAATACGGGCGCGTACACTATTGTATGTAGTGCGCACAACGAGGACGGCACACATAGCGATAGCGTGCAGATTGCGGTGGTAAATGCGGACGAATTGCCTTTCGTATGGGAGTTTGCACAGTATACCTACCACACCGTAGTGGGGCGTAAGCTGGCCATCCAACCTTCTGCACAAAGCCATACAGATAACCTTACCTACACTTGGCAAGTGGACAGTCAAGAAGCAGTAGCAGGCAGTTCATCCTTTGTGTTTACCGCCGACAAAGCAGGCGAATACACGCTGACAGCAACTGCCCAAACCGAGCAGAATGGACAGCAAACGACCATCGCACACACCTTCACCATCACCGTATATTCAGCAAACCAATTCTATCGCTCTAAAACTGCCACATCTGCAGCAGACTGGAATAAAGTGTTCGAATACACACCTGCTCCAGGTCAGTTTATCAACGAACTGAAAA
>JBGVEC010000002.1:0-5021 GCA_045119815.1 Paludibacteraceae bacterium
CACGTCCTTGTCTTTCTTTTTCTGTTCCATTGTTTTTTGAATTTGTTATTTGGTTAGTTTATGAAGGCAGGTTTCGTAAAACACTGCATCTCCTTTTCTGAAAATCTCTCCGTGTTCCTTGATGAACTCCCGCACGTCAGACACCTTGTAGTAACTCTTTCTGCCTATTCTTATATAGGGCAGTATCTTCATGCTACGGTAGCGTTGCAGGGAGCGCTTGCTGAATTGCAGAAGCATACACAAGTCCTGATTGTCAAGCAGCCTTTCACCATCCACAAGCGGAATTTCCATCACATCGGAATTGTCCTTCTCGTACTCCTTGCGGGCAAGCATCGCTATCAGTTTGTCCTGACGGTCAAGACGGGTGGTAATTTCACGCACCCACATCTCGAATGTTCTCTTATCCAGTGCATCCATAAGTTCAAAGTTTTTTCATTGTGGGTATTCTTTTTCCCGTTCGCATCATATAGTTCTGCTTGAACTCTTCCAGACGTTTCGGGTCACAGAACACAATACTGCTTCTTACCATTCGCTCAACCTCTGACAAGGAGTAGCGGCAGTTGCCACGAACCATGTAGTAGCTGATTTTCTTCTCGCTGCGGAGTCGTTGCAGGGTGCGTTTGCTTATCTGCAAGAGTGCGGCTACCTGTTCATTGTCAAGAAGTATTTCGGCATTCTCTTCACTCATTCGTTTCTCACTCTTGCGGACATAAGCGGCAATGCCGTCTATCTTTTCCATCAGCTCCTTGTAGGCTGTACTTTCCATCTGAATTACTTCCATATCATGCTCTTGTTTTTCGTTTCTGATGCGAATTTCGGGGATTTCCAAAAGGGCGTTTAACAACTCACTAATGACTCACGGAAGATTTTCTTGAATTTGTCCGGCTGTTGCACCGTCAAGTGTGCCAGATACGGCAACAAGGGTGAGAAAAACGCAGAATCTGCATATTGCAGGCTACTTTTGCAGCAAACAAATTTTATCGCGTATGGAAGTAGTAACTATTGAGAAAAAGACATTTGAAGCGATGCTCACGGAGATGAGGTCGCTGACAGAGAAGGTTTACACCCTGCAACACAAGTGTAATGAGAAACGGTTGGCACAATGGCTGGACGGACAGGAGGTCTGTTTGCAACTTCGCATCAGTCCACGCACATTGCAAACCATGAGAGATAACCGCCTAATTGGGTACACTCAAATCAACCGCAAGTTTTACTATTCTCCCGAAGAGGTTGTAAGACTATTGCCATTGGTAAAGACAATGTTTCCCAAGTAAGAATTTACAAACCACTAAATCCAAAGTAGAATGATGAACAAGAAAGTATTGACATTGGATGATGAGCCTATTGCCTCCATCTACTACACTATGAAGGAGTGCAACAAGAAGATGGGCACGATAATCCGTGAACACCGCCCATTGATGGACGGTAACCGATATTTGACAGACAAGGAGGTGTCGCAGATAATGAAGGTAAGCCGCCGTACCTTGCAGGAATATCGGAATGCCATGACCTTACCTTATATACATTTAGGCGGTAAGGTGCTTTATCGGGAACAGGATATTCAAAAACTTTTGGCGGACAATTACAAGAAACCGATTAACCATAATACTACCTAAAACGAAAGACGGACAATCCCAAATGCGAGATTGTCCGTCTTTCGTTGGTTGCTACTCAGCAACTATAACCACCGTTAGGAATATGTATGTAGAATTGCCGTTCAGATGTTTTCTTCTCATACACCTTACTCACAATCCATTTGCGGAAAATGTCGGTGTAATAGGTGTTCAGTCGGAAAGCAATGGGGATTATCATTTCCAATGAATAGACATCAGCGGTATTCCCGTTATCCATGTGGATATACTTGCAGACTTCGTAATCGTTGAGTATATCAGCCTTTCGGATAGCCTTTATAGCACTGACAACAGCCGTACCGCTTACATTGAATACCTCAGCAATTTCCCATACCGTCATCCATATTCCGTTACCTAATTCGTTATCGATATAGTTACCTGTCGGGGCAGTGGTAACGATTACCGCTTTACTCTCTATTTTTATGATGTTCCGTTTCATAGCAACCTCCTTCTATAAAGCATTAGCAACATACTCTTCGATATTTCCCAATCGTGCAGATAGGTTTTCCATATCCTGATTGAGTTTCTCCTTTGTGATTTTGGCATAAATCTGTGTGGTGGTAATGTTCTTGTGGCCGAGGATAGAACTAACTGTTTCAATGGGCACGCCATTGGTCAAACAGATTTCAGTTGCCATTGTATGGCGGCTCATGTGCCAGGTAAGATGCTTGCTGATTCCGCATCGCTTGGCTACGGCACGAATGCCGTACAGACAAGTCATGTAATGAGGAACACTGAAAATCTTGCCGTCTTCACGGAGTCCACGATACTTTTCCAAAATCTTCTTTGGAATGTCCAGTAAGCGGATATTGGATTGTACTCCTGTCTTTTGTCGGTTGATGCTTATCCAAAGATGTTCATCAAAATAGGTGCGGATGTTCTCTTCCGACAAGTTACGCATATCCGAGAAACTCAATCCCGTGAAGATGCAGAACACGAACAAATCACGATATAGTTCCTGCTTGGCATTCTTTAATTTGCCGTCTATAAGGAGGCGGATTTCATCTTTTGTCAAGAAGTAACGGGTAGTTTGTTCTTTCTTGACCTCATAATCACGGAATGGATCACGGCTTAACCATTCATTACTGATAGCAATTGAAACCATTGTACGTAAAGGACAGAGATATAGCCATACAGTATTGGTACAACAATTCTTCTCTGTTCTCAAAAAGATGTCAAAATCTGATATGAATGCTGGAGTCAACTCTTTCAACGCAATATCTCTGACATGGTAACGTTGATAGATAAACTCTTCCAAATGACGGTACACGCATTGATACTTCAATAGCGTAGCTTTGGCTTTCATTCCGGCTTCATACATCTTTTCGTAGTCTTCATTATGCTGTTTGAAGACTTGAAGCAAAGTGCGACAACGGTGTTCCAGTCCGAGAAAGGCATTCTTTACTTTTTCGGCAGTAACATAGTTATCCCTGTCCATAATCTCACGGTAGTGCTTGTTGATGCTCACACGCATATTGTCAAGCATACGGTTGGCTTCGATAGCGGCTGCACTACGTCCGGTGGCACGACCACTTTTTATATCCCATACCTTCGGGTCAATGGTTATCTTACAACTGAACTGCGTTTGCGTTCCATCTACTGTGATTCTACCCATTACGGGTACTGTTCCGTCTTTTCTTGCTGCCTGTCTTTTCAGGTAGAAGATAGTTGAAAATGTACTCTTCATAACTGCTACTTTTTTTTAGGTTCAAAAATACTTTCAGTAGAGTTATGAGCCGTTACGCAAAATATGTCGGAACATCGCAAAAGAAACGGTAATAGATGAACATTAACCGTAACCCGTCATTTTTTAGGAACAATTATCAAAAATCGCTATAATGCAATAGTTTACATTGCTGAACTTCCGTATTCTTCCATCTATTTCATGTGGTAACGGATAGGTTACTCAGCTTTGGAACAACTTGGCATTACGTTGGTTTTTGCTGGCATTCCTCCAAAAATCAGAATTTCACAAAACCCCTGTCTGCCAATTATTTTGCCCCAAATTTCTCAATTCAACGAATTATATGTAACTTTGCATCTACAAAACATGATACTATATGAGTGAAGCCGAATTGAAATTGGTTACAGATGCGAAAAACTGTACCATGTACACAATACAATTCCTATCAGATGATGATAGCGAATTTGAAAAGTTCTACGCCAAATTCAGAAATGAGTTGGAGTTTAATGAGGACTTTGAGCGTCTTCTGAATATACTTGGACGTATTGCTGATTTTGGTGCTTTGGAGCGTTTCTTCCGTCCAGAAGGCAAGATGAACGATAGGGTTTGTGCCTTGCCTGTATTGAAGTCCAAACTTCGTCTTTATTGCTTACGGCTGTCTGACAAAATACTCATCCTTGGCAATGGAGGAGTTAAGAAAACAAGAACATACGATGAAGACGATACCCTCAAAGGATATGTCATCACACTCCAGAACTTTGACAGATTAATGAGAGCTGGTGTAAAAGATGGCACGATTTCGGTAACAGAAAATATCATTGAAACTGATAAAACATTTGACTTATGAAGCGGATTAATACATCATTTGACGAAATGTTGGCAAACACCTCTCCTGCCATTCAGCAGGAAGTGGCAATGGAGTTTGCCGTTTCAAACCGAATTTATGAGTTGATGACACAACGCGGTTTGACCAAACTTCAGTTTGCTCAGGCTCTTGGAAAGAAACCGAGTGAAGTGACAAAATGGTTGAGCGGTCAACACAACTTCACACTAAGAACAATTTCGATGCTTTCCACATTCTTTGGTCAGCCTCTAATCCATATTCATGACAATGCGAAATAACAAGATTCTAAATATCATCATCATAGGAGCGACTTCTGGAATAGGGAGAGCTCTAACGGAAGACTTTGCAGAGCAAGGAAATAATATAGGAATTATTGGTAGAAGGGAAATACTTTTGAAGGAGATTCAGCAGCAATCCCCCTCTACTATCATCACTGCTGTGGCAGATGTTACTACACAAAACGAGATTGAACATGCCATCAAGGAACTTGCAGGCAACCTCGGTCACATAGATTTGGCTATTGTATGTGCAGGAACAGGTAACATCAATAAATCTCTCGACTATGCAATAGAAAGTCCAACATTACTCACAAACGTAACAGGGTGGACTTTTTGCATAGATACATTATATAAGATGCTTGAACAGCAAGGATATGGTCATTTGGTAGCCATCACATCAGCTGGTGGGCTTAGAGGAGAGCCTATGGCACCTGCTTATAGCGCTTCCAAGGCATATCAAATCAACTATATGGAAGCTCTCAGTAAGAAGGCGTTCAAGGCTGGAGGTAAAATCATAGTTACCGATATTAGGCCAGGGCTTGTCGATACTGCTATGGCAAAAGGAGATGGTTTGTTTTGGGTTA
>JBGVEC010000003.1:0-3581 GCA_045119815.1 Paludibacteraceae bacterium
CTTTCTGTCTTGAACAAATCGCGCTTGTCCATCATCCTATTCCATATCTCCTTTTCCCACTTCTCGCACCAGTCCCATTGCTCTTGGGTATATCCCATTACTTCCCATTTAGGTACTCCAGGCAACAATTGCTCTAGCAGATACATTTGTTTTCCTCTAAACAACATATGCTCCAACAATCGATTATATTTGCTCGTATATGGAATATTTTGCGAAATATAATAATTCAACACATCCCCCGCCAAGAACTTCTTATCCATCGACACCTTTTGGTAGTTATACACTACTTGATTATAGTATTCATAATCTGCTCCAAGGTACATATCTGCTCCCACAGCAATCATATCATCATACGCGAAAATCGATGCATTAAAACCTGAAACCAACAAATATATCCTTGGTATCTCCAATTCAGGATACAGATAATGTATTCTCGTAAATCCTTGATTTAGTTCACTTTGTATCTTTTTTATATCCGCAAATTGTTTTCTGACCTCCTCATTGGTTTGTGCAAATCCCATAGTAGTATCGGTCAAAAAATTCGCATACAACCTACTCAATTCTGTTGTATCCTCTGTATTCAACCCAAGTACTCCTTCTACATATATAGGCATAAACTCTTCATAATCAGCGTACAATCGCTTTATATATACCTCAGCACTATCAGGACGAACACTTAGCAATGCACTATCAAAGCGCACCACTTCTACGTTCACCATCTTCATGTTCTTAGGAAAATACTCCCTTCCTCCTTGGCAAGCGCACAGCACTACCGCCAATAATATATATATACTTTTCCTCATCTCTAAACACTAAACACTAACCCATCCCTCATCTCAATCACACGATCGCTAATCTCCGCCAACTCTTTGTCATGTGTCACAATCACAATCGTCTGGTTATATTGATCTTGCATCTGTTTCAGCAGCTTATGCAATTCTCTCTTATTCTCCTCGTCCAAGCTACCACTTGGCTCATCTGCCAATATCACATCTGGCTTCATCATCAACGCTCTTGCTGCGGCTACCCGTTGTTTCTCGCCACCCGACAACTCATTAGGCTTATGCGTCAATCGCTCGCCCAAACCCAAGTCTGTAAGTAATTGAGTAGCACGCTTTTCTGCCTCTTTCCAATCCATACGACCTATCATGGCAGGCATCATCACATTCTCCAGCGCATTGAACTCAGGCAGTAACTGATGAAATTGAAAGATAAACCCAATATGTTTATTTCTAAACTCCGCTAACTCCTTCTCACTCAATCCACTAACATCCACACCGTTGATCTCCACTTTGCCGCTATTGGCTTTGTCCAATGTACCTATGATCTGGAGTAGGGTAGTCTTACCGGCACCACTTTTGCCGATAATACTCACGATCTCCCCTTTTTGTATCTCCAAATCTACCCCCTTTAGCACTTCCAAACTGCCAAAAGATTTATGTATATCTTTAACCCGTATCATTTAATTCCTAATTCAAAATTCTTAATTCAAAATTCTCAACTCCCTATCTCCATTCTCCAATACCTCAATCTCTACTGTCACCAAGTCATCGGGTAGGAGGGGCTCAATCATCTCTGCCCACTCAATAAAGCAGTAGTTACCTGAGTACAAATACTCCTCCGTACCCATATCCATCGCCTCTCTCAAGTCCTTAATCCGGTAACAATCAAAGTGATAAACCTCGCCTTTAAACTTTAAACCTTCAACTTTCAACTCATCAGGGTGGGAGTGGGGATTGACTTCATATACATTTACTATCGCAAATGTCGGACTATTCACCACATCTTCTGTCCCCATTGCCTCGCACAAACACTTGATAAAGGTCGTCTTGCCCGCACCCATATTTCCGTTGAAGGCAAACACGCGTCTGTCCCCACATTTCTCTAGAATATCCGTTGCAGCCACCTCCTCTCCTTGCTCATTCAGCAAGTAGATACCTTTCTCAACATCCTTTTTTATCGTATATATGTATCTCATTCTTTTGTTATTTTCTAATTCCGCCGCAAAGTTACTAATTTTTTTTCAATTACACAACTATTTCCGCTGCATATAGCTCATATTCCTCATTGAATATCTCTATCCTTCTCTGAAGTCCAAATCCCAACTTCTGATACAATCTTTTCGCTTTGTTCTCTGGCTCCACAGCCAATGTCACCACGCCAATCCCCTTTTTCTTTGCCATCTCCTTCGCTTTTTCTATCAACGCTGTTCCCACGCCTTGATTCCTGTAGGGTAGGGACACCGCCAAACTATCAATATAGAACTCCCCAGCTTTCGCTTCATCTTCCATCTCGTCCCAACCCTTGCCAAAAGCCACATCAAACAGCCCCTTCAGCTGCGGATACATCTTATCCCTCTGCTCACGGTAATGTTCCCCATCCACGGCAATCATCATCCCCGCTCTTTCGCCACCCACTTCGGCTATCCAAGTGTTCCTGTAACTATAATGCGTATCTTCTTGCGCACACACCTCTTTCAGCGTCCTAATCCATTGATTATAAAGCGCTTTATCTTCCAACAAAAACGCATGGTATATCCCCTCTGCGATATACGCTACATCTTCTATTGTTGCTCTTCTAATCATATATAATTTTGGTAGTTCTCAAATAATTTTGGTTAATTTTCTATAATATTCTACAATTTTGGTAGTGCAAAATTACAACTTTTTTTTGATATGTGCAAATATATCACTATTTTCATCCCTCTATTTCTCTTGCGGATTTCCTCTACGAGATAATCCGCCATCTGTTTTGCTTTTGCCAATGGTCTGGCAAATCCCCCCTGCCTTTACACTCTACACCCTACACTTTACACCAAAAAATGGCGAAAAATTCGCCATTTTCTTGCACATATCACCCAAAAGCACTACTTTTGCATCAAAATATACTCAATCAACTATGGAACACAAATCTTGTCCTCGCTGTGGTGCTGCGTTTATTTGTCAGCACGAGAATCCCGCTAAATGCCAATGTGCAGGCGTAGAACTCTCTCCTGCTGCTCGTGCACATCTGGCAGCGCAATACCCCAACCAATGCCTCTGCCGCAAGTGCCTGTTGGAGTTCTCTGTCTAAGCAATGTTTGTTTATTATCCCGAATATATTCGGGTATTCCCTGCCTCTAAACCCTAAACAGTAGCGCCATCGGCGCGTCCACTAAACTAGCACTTTGTGCCTCTACACTTTACCAATTACGGGTTCATAACGGGTTCGTATGCTACCTTCACTATGTGATTACTATAAGATTAGTATGCGATAATTATGTGATTCATTTCCCATGCTTATCCCATTGGTATAGATTCTGTAACTTTGTAGTTACGGGGGTATAATAATAGCGACCGTATTTCCCGTAAATCCCGTAATTGATTATCCGCAATACGGGAAATACGGTATTTACGGTATCTGTCTTTTATATCAAGTATGATTGATAATCAGACACTTGACAAAAAGATTGATATTCCCACGGACTTTCTGAGAATACACTCTAGGACATTCTCAAAAGTCCGCAGAAATTCATTTCTTAGAGTTTTCTCCATGAAAACCAATACTCCATTCTTAATTATGTAGCATGGCGGAAGTGGGGG
>JBGVEC010000004.1:0-33660 GCA_045119815.1 Paludibacteraceae bacterium
GCTGACATTCATCTCCTCGTTGAAATAGAGAAGCGAGCGTTTGATCTCGCCAAGGGTCTTTTGGAACTGATCCTCAGTGAGTTCCTCCAATGCGTCGCCACGGAGCACATAGCCCGTGATGAACTCTGGCGAATCGGCATAAACAGGGATACGAGAGAAATGGTCATAGGCGTCGCTGTCGTAATATTCGCGCAGGGTCATCTTCTCCGAAGCGATAGCTGCTACTACACGTGGGGTCATGATCTCGTAAGCTTTGACCTCGTTGAGACGCATGACATTGCGGATGATCTTGTTCTCGTCTTCCTCGATCACGCCCTCTTCTTCGCCGACATTCGCCATGGCGATCACCTCCTCACGGCTGACAGCCGCTTCGTCGGGTTCGGGGAAAAGGCGGGTGATAAACTCGATGATCTTCACCACAGGATAAAGCACCCATACCAACACACGAATCACGGAAGCTGCAAAGCCCATGAGGTGTTTCCAGTAAGTAGTACCGATGGTTTTAGGGATAATCTCTGAGAAGACCAATATCAGTACAGTCATAACGCCACTCGCAACGCCAAACCATGCACTACCAAAAACTAAGGTCGCTTGCAGACCCACGCCAGAAGCACCTACGGTGTTGGCAATGGTGTTGAGCGACAGGATAGCAGCCAGCGGACGCTCGGTGTCGGTCTTGAACTTCTTCATCACCTTGGCAAGTTTATACCCCTCTTCTTCACGAAGATTGATATAAGACAAGGTGGTGGACATCAACACGGACTCCAGCAGACTACATAAAAACGATACGCCTAAGGCGAGAAATAGATATACTAATAATAAAGGAACGGACCCTTCTGATTCCATAATGTTGTAATTACTTGTTATTCATACGATTAAGGAAGCACTCAATCGTGTTACGCATGAGCATAGTGATGGTCATTGGCCCTACTCCACCAGGTACAGGGGTGATAGCTCCAGCCACTGGCAATACTGCTTCGTAATCCACATCACCCACGAGTTTGCCATCTTCGGTGCGGTTGATACCCACATCAATCACAGCTGCACCTGGCTTCACATATTCGGCGGTCACCATCTTCGCACGACCTACGGCAGCCACCAAGATATCCGCTTCGCGGCACACGGCAGCCAAGTCCTTGGTGCGGCTGTGCGCAATAGTCACAGTAGCGTTGCGGTCTAGCAAGAGTTTAGCCACAGGTTTGCCCACGATATTGCTTCGACCAATGACAACGGCCTTCTTGCCCGCCATCTCTACGCCCGCTTGGTCAAGGAGCTCGATGATACCTTTTGGGGTACATGGGAGGATGCAGTGTTGGTTGAGCCAAAGGCGTGCCACGTTCTCTGGGTGGAAACCGTCCACATCTTTCTCAGAAGAGATTGTAGCGATCACTTTATCCTCGGAAATATGCTTTGGCAATGGTAATTGCACAAGAATACCATCCACAGCAGGATCGTCGTTAAGGCGCTCAATCTCAGCGAGGAGTGCCTCTTCTGTGCAGTCTTCTGGAAGTTCTACAAGATGACCATCAAATCCACAATACTCTGTTGCTTTAATTTTTCCGCGTACATAAGAGCGACTAGCAGGGTTGTTACCCACAATAATTACCATGAGGCAAGGACGACGACCATATTGTTGCTCCAATGCGTCCACCTCTATTTTCATCGCATCCTTGAGGGATTGCGAAATAAGTTTTCCGTCTATTAACATTGTTTGTTTAAAAGTTTAGTAGTTTAGTAGTTTAGAAGTTATAATGCCCAATGAGCGATGTCTTTGCGATAGAATAGATTGTCGCATTTAATCTTAGCAATCTCTGCGTATACTTTCTCGCGAGCTGTAGCAATATCTTTACCTGTAGCGATACACATCATCACGCGTCCACCATTGGTTTTCAGGACACCATCATCATTCTTAGTACCCATGTGGAATACAGGACCATCGAATAGCTCTACTCCTTCGATAACAGCACCTTTCGCATAATCACCAGGGTAACCCTTAGATGCTAGTACCACACCGATAGTAGCTTCGTTGCGCCATTGAAGTGTATTGAGTTGTGCTCTAGTAGCAATACCATAGAACACATCGTACGCGTCAGACTCCAAGAGTGGAAGAACCACCTCTGTCTCTGGATCGCCAAAGCGAGCATTGAACTCAATGACCTTAACACCATTGGCGGTCTTCATAAGTCCGCCATAGAGAACACCTGTAAGAGGTAATCCTTCTTGGCACATACCTTTAGCGACTGCTTCGAGTACATACTTGCGAGCAAATGCCTCATCCTCTTCGGTTACGAATGGTAGCGGAGTATAGGCTCCCATACCACCAGTATTAGGACCTTCATCGTTATCGTAAGCACGTTTATGATCTTGTGAAAGCGGCATTGGATAAACATTCTCGCCATTGACAAAGCACATGAATGAGAACTCTGGACCTTCAAGGTAATCTTCGATTACCACTTTGCCTTTGCCAAACGCTTCATTGCACAGCATATCTTGGAGCGCAGCATCTGCTTCTTCAAGCGTAGTAGCGATGACGACGCCTTTTCCTGCTGCTAAACCGTCGTATTTGAGTACGGTAGGCAGGGTGCCAGCTTTGACGTAAGCCAAAGCCTCAGCATAGTCGCTAAAGGACTGATAACCAGCGGTTGGGACATTGTATTTGTCCATAATAATCTTAGCAAACTCCTTGCTAGACTCGATTTGGGTAGCTGCTTTGGTATGACCAAAGATAGGCATACCTTCCTTACGGAAAGCATCTACTACACCAGCAGCAAGCGCAGCTTCTGGTCCAACCACGGTGAGATCTACTTCAGTCTCCTTGGCAAAGAGGAGAAGTCCCTCTACATCGGTATCTTTGATAGCTACGCACTCAGCGAGCTGCGCAATACCTGCATTACCTGGAGCGCAGTAAATCTTCTCCACTTGTGGGCTGCGTGAGAGGGCATATACGATTGCATGCTCTCGTCCGCCTCCACCTATAACTAATACTTTTTTCATATATTCAAAAAGAGTTCTAAAAGTTTTAAGGGTTTTAAAGGTGATTAGAATGTGGTCTGAACCTTTGTTCTAAATTCGGTGCAAAGATACAAAAATTCTCGCACATACGCAAGCGCGTGCGATAAATAATGTATAAAAACAGAGAGATTCCGAAAAATCTCTCTGCTCTCATTGCTTTCGCCTATTCGCCTTATAGCCTATAGGCGAAGCCGTCGATATATTATTTCACTTGTGCACCGATTGCATTGTATGCTTTGCCGTCACGAATGATAACAAGTTGACCGTCAAGGATTTGTTTCTTAACGCCTGTTACATTTACATCGATATTCTCAACGCCAGTAGCTGGTGTGCCATAAACGATGTGTACAGGAATACCGCAAGAGTTAACTGCATTGATGTCGAAGGTCAACTTGCCTTCTGCATCTTTGTCCACAACTACTGTACCTGTTTGGAAGAAGTAGTAAGGTTCTACCAACCAGCCATCGGTATAGCCAGCATAGTAAGATGGGATAACTGTACCATCCCACTCGATACCGGTACTAGCGGTAACGGTACCATCCATCCAGGTGCTATTGATCTCGTAAGTACCTACAGGAAGAATAGTCTCAGCATCTGCTTCGCTTACTACGAAGTAAACAGCGGTAACATCACCTTGTACATTGTCGGTGAGTTGCAAGTAAACCAAGCCATATTCTTCGATACGATCGTTGATAGTCACCTCAGTATCCGCACCATAGACGCGATCTATAGGACCTTCCTCAGCGTCAAACTCGATATGTGGCTCTTCGTATTTAGAAGTCAAGGTAACATCGTATTGGATAGCATCCTCGGCTATTACAGAAGCAGTGAGGGCGATATTATCTTCCTCATCGAGA
This sequence comes from Paludibacteraceae bacterium, assembly GCA_045119815.1. Lineage (GTDB taxonomy): Bacteria > Bacteroidota > Bacteroidia > Bacteroidales > Paludibacteraceae > Colicola. The sequence goes on from JBGVEC010000004.1 coordinate 3,870, forward strand.
GTAACGGTGAATTGACCCTTTTGGATATAGTACAAATCGTAGGATTCGGTAGAGTCATTGTATTTGCCAATATAACTGTTGCTTGCATCGAAGTCATATTGACCCTCGCCAAACTTACCAAACACGCCGTCGTTAACAAAAGTACCAGCCACGTCATCCTTAGAAGTAGCGTACACGGTTACCACGAAAGCAGTTTGCTTATCATCGGTATAGCCTACGAGATTGTATGCTTGGTTGTACTCAAAATCAATAATCAACTCAGCATCTTTGATATCAAGTTGAACTGTTTCGGTAGGAGTTGGAGCCACATACCACAAACGTACTTGGTAGAGGACACCTTCGAAGGTTACGAAATCAGCTTCCATCTTGGTGGTGTCACCTACTTGGTAGAGTTTACCATCCTTGATCTCAGCCACGGTGATGGATCTGCCATCTTTAGCTTCGATATAGGTAAAGAATGAGATGATATATTCTTCGTCGAACTCACCACCCAACTCAACACCTGCAACATTGATCGAAGCCTCGTATAGGTCGTTCTTGTTGTAGATTTGGATATCGTTGTCCAAGTGAGGATAGTACTTAGCTTGTGCAGATTTCTCAAATGCAACCACTACGGTGTCTTTTTGCTCAGGGACAGTGTATGAGAGGTGCAAGTTATATACCTTGTTGTTGCTACCAAGCATGGTGCCTTCTATAGCCCAATTGTTGTCATCAGCCAGCGTTACTATCACTTGCGCATTGAGGCTAGTGATGGTATTCATCTGTGCGTCATCCAAGAAGATAGCTGCCTCATAGGTACCTTCTTCTGCAAATTCTGCTTGCCATCCACCACGGATAGAGTACTCTGGAGTTGTTGCATAGAAATCTACACTACCCCATGCCATTGCCCATGAGTCATCTACCTCCAAGTCGATAGCTGTCAATTCGATTGTATCAGTTGGTGCTGGTAGAGGAGCTGCAAGGATAATATGATAATCTACTGTATCATTACCCATCATAGTGATTTCTGTCACATAAGCCAATTCACCTGTCACAACATGAGAAGCGAGATCAACTTGTGCTTTGAATGAGATAGGAGAAAGAACTGTACCTTTGTAGGAAATATGACTTTCATCCCAGATAATCATATTCTTGCCATAGATACCAATCACATCTGCATTATCAACCACAAGCTTGACATCCAAGTCATCGTTCTTGCCTTCTACAGCAAATGTCCAACCCTCTTGAGTCAATGTAGCATCCTCGATATAAACTTCTACTTGACCTTTAGGCACGATCTCTTCGTGGGTAGCGTTTACGGTGTAGGTATTACCATCCTCGCCTACGAGGGTAGCAGTCAGGGTGTAACGCTCTAGGTGTTCACTCACTTTCTCATAAGAAAGAGTCATAGTAATATCAGAGAAGTGAATTGAACCAAAACTGAATGGAGTGGTCAAGTGGGTAAAGTCATAGTCAAAATCCTCTGTGGTGTATGTACCGCAAGGGCTTTCTGCTGGTGCATCGAATTCAAGGTTCAAGTTGTGACCATACTCTGTGCGCATGATATCGTCGCAACTCATACCAATCCACCATTGTTCTTCCTCTTCGTAATACGTCATACCTGCAAAAGCTTCATAATTCAAGGTAATATTCTCTTGTTGTGCTTTTGCTACTGGAGCAGTTTTAGTAGCAGGCTTTGCTTGACGCTCCAATTTGTCTAAACCTAATACCTTAGCTACTTGCTTGTTGTGTTTGAGTTTCTTATCAGCCAATTCGGTAGCGCGTCCCGTAGGATCTACCTTCTTGCCTGATTGATTAGGTGTAACGGCATACATTCCTAGCGTTACAACCATAGCCATAAAAAGAGTAAATAGTTTCTTCATACAAACTAAAAATTAATGGTTAATAAATATTGTTAAAATAGTTGTTTTTCTTACAAAATGCGTACAAAGTTACAACTTTTAATTGGAATATACAAATATTCAACAAAAAAAACTATAAATTTGTCAATTTCTTAGAGAGAAAAATATGAACTCCCTCTGCTATTACAGCAAAGGGAGTCCTATACCATTGCCTTTAACCTATAGCACTATCAGCGCGTACTACAGGCGAAAGCCGTCCTATCGCCCTATTAGTGCTTAAAGTGGCGAGTACCAGTCATGAGCATGCAGATGCCGAGCTCGTCAGCTTTCACAACGCAGTCGTTGTCGCGGATGCTGCCGCCAGGTTGAACGATAGATGTTACGCCATATTGTGCCGCCAATGCCACGGTATCATCAAATGGCAAGAAACCGTCAGAAGCCAAGACAAGACCCTCTGTCACGCCTGCAGCATGCGCTTGCTTCATAGCGATCTCAGCGCTACCTACGCGGTTCATTTGACCTGCACCAACGCCGAGTGTTTGGCCGTTCTTAACCACTACTATCGCATTGGATTTCACGTGCTTAACGATGTTCCAACCGAATTGCATATCTGCCAAAGTAGCAGCATCAGCTTGCACCTTGGTAGCGCACATCTCTGGGGTGATAGTCTCGATTTGTGTATCGAGGTGTTGCACGAGCAAACCACCGTTGACGCTCACATATTGGTCGATAGCCTCAGTGCTTGGAGTCATGTCCACTTGGATCACGCGGAGGTTCTTCTTGGTTGCAAAGATCTCCATTGCCTCGTCGGTGAAGTCAGGAGCAATCACGATCTCAAGGAAGATTGGTTTCATGCCGAGGGCAATCTCCTTGGTGATGGTGCGATTGCAGATCACGATACCGCCGTAGATACTTACGGTGTCAGCCTCGTATGCTTTTTGCCATGCCTCTTCGATGGTAGCCGCTACAGCAGCGCCACATGGGTTCATGTGCTTGAGGGCTACGCAGAATGGCTCTTGGAAGTCGCGAGCGATATTGAGGGCAGCGTTGGCGTCTTGGATATTGTTGTAGGACATCTCCTTGCCTTGGAGTTGTTTGCCGCTGGCAAGTGAGAATGGGATAGCTTTGGTGGAAGCATAGAACTTCGCGGATTGGTGAGGGTTCTCGCCATAACGAAGACCTTGCTTGAGGTCGAACTCGAGGAATAGTTTCTCGTTCAATCCTGCTTTCTCGCGCATGTAAGTTGCGATGCAAGCATCGTATTGCGCGGTGTGGGTGTATGCCTTCGCAGAGAGTTGAAGACGAGTCTCGAGCGTGGTGTTACCTGTAGCATTGATCTCAGCGAGGATAGTGTCATAGTCTGCAGGATCGCAAACAACAGTCACATCGTTGTAGTTCTTAGCAGCTGAACGGAGCATAGATGGGCCACCTATATCGATGTTCTCAATAGCATCTGCCATGCTTACGCCCTCTTTGGCGATGGTCTCGCGGAATGGATAGAGGTTCACGCACACGAGGTCGATGAATGAGATGCCATTCTCCTCCAATGCTTGGAGGTGAGATGGTTCATCACGGCGTGCGAGAAGGCCACCATGTACCTTTGGGTGAAGGGTTTTAACACGACCGTCGCAGATCTCAGGGAAACCAGTTACATCGCTGATACCGATGGTGTTAACGCCTGAGTTCTCTAATAATTTTTGTGTTCCGCCTGTAGCGATGATTTCCCAGCCCGCTGTTTGCAGACCTTTCACGAAATCTACCAATCCTGATTTGTCGCTTACGCTGACAAGAGCTCTTTTTGCCATATCTTTTTTATACCTTAAAAAATTTGAATTACTAATTAAATAATCTCGTTTGCGCCTTCGATGACTTTACCGATGACTTGGGCTTTGTCGCCGTGCTTAGCGAGGATAGCGATGGCTTTCTCGGCGTCTGCCGCTGGCATAGCAATCACCATACCAATACCCATGTTGAAGATATTGAACATCTCGCGATGAGGGATATTACCCCACTTCTCCAAGCATTGGAATACAGGAAGAATCTCCCATGAACCTTCGGTTACGCTGAAGCCTTGACCCTCCTTTAAGATACGAGGGATGTTCTCGTCGAAGCCACCACCAGTGATATGCGCTACACCGTGCACATCGCAGTTGTGGATCACCTCCAGTACTTGCTTCACATAGATGCGTGTTGGAGTCAAAAGCACTTCGCCGAGTTTCTTGTCAGCGCTGAGCTCTGGATAAACAGTGTGGAGGTCCAGACCTGCATCGCTAACTACCTTGCGCACGAGACTGAAGCCGTTGCTGTGTACGCCAGAAGAAGAGATACCTACGAGCACATCACCTACGGCCACCTTGCTGCCGTCGATGAGCTGAGATTTCTCCACTACACCTGTAGTGTAACCTGCGATATCGTATTCGCCATCGCCGTACATACCTGGCATCTCCGCGGTCTCGCCACCTACGAGTGCGCAACCTGCTTGGCGGCAACCTTCTGCCACACCAGCAACGATAGCCTCTACCTTCTCAGGGATATTATGACCAATAGCCACGTAATCGAGGAAGATGAGTGGTTCAGCGCCTTGTGCGAGCACATCGTTCACACACATAGCCACTGCATCGATACCAATGGTATCATGCTTGTCCATCGCGAAAGCGAGTTTGAGTTTGGTACCTACTCCATCGGTGCCGCTGACGAGGACAGGCTCTTTGATGTTGAGTGCCGAGAGGTCGAACATTCCACCAAACGAACCGATACTGCCCATAGAGCCAAAGCGGTTGGTACTTTTTACATGCGATTTAATACGACTTACTACTTCGTATCCGGCTTCGAGGTTTACGCCGGCTGCCTCATAATGTTGTGCCATTATATTTTGGTTTATTAGTTTAGCAGTTTATAAGTTTATTTCTTTCTAAAGTATGCCACTGCATTCTCAAACAATGGTTGGCACTTGTTGCCAGCGATATTGGTGAACACGCCCTCTTCCCAGCGCTCAGTATGACCCATCTTACCTAGGATCTGACCATTGCGGGAGATGATACCCTCGATAGCATAATACGAACCATTAGGGTTGTGAGGCGCCTCCATAGTCGCTTCACCCGTCATAGGATCTGCATAGCGGAAGGCCACTTGTCCGTTCTCAAACAACTCCTTCGCCAATGCCTCATTCACCACAAACTTACCCTCGCCGTGACTGACTGCAATGCTATGAGTATCACCCACTTGCATACCGCGCAACCATGGGCTGGCGGTGGTAGCCACAGTAGTCGTTACCATCTGCGAGATGTGGCGATTGATATCGTTGCGGAAGAGGGTTGGAGAGTCTGGAGTGACCATGCCGAGTTTGCCGTAAGGGAGCAATCCGCTCTTGACCAATGCTTGGAAACCGTTGCATATACCGAGGATCAAACCACCGCGGTCGATGAGGGCTGTGATAGCTGCGCCGACCTTCTGGTTGTTGATCACGCTGGCGATGAACTTACCACTGCCGTCTGGTTCGTCACCCGCAGAGAAGCCTCCCGCGAACATGAGGATATGGCAGCGGTTGATATGCTCTACCATCTCGTCTATACTCGAGAGGACATCCTCGCCAGTGAGGTTGCGGAAGATTGTGGTCTCCACCTCTGCGCCTGCTTTGCGCCATGCCTTGGCAGAGTCGTAGTCGCAGTTGGTGCCAGGAAATACTGGGATGTACACCAATGGATGCTCAACAGCAGAGCCGTTGTAGTTTAGTGTTGAGTGTTGAGTGTTGAGTGACTCGGTATTGGCTGGCATCAATGCTTGATGCTGCGCAGGGACAGCGGATGGGTAGATCTTGTCGAACTGACCACAGCAAGCCTTCAACAATGCCTCGCGCGATACGCGTTCGTTATTGATAATCAATGCACTACCCTCCACTACTGTACCCAAATATTGAGCAGCTGGCAAGGTGAGGTCTTCGGTTGCTTCTACGAGGATGGAACCATAGTTGTAGTCGAAGAGTTCGTTCTCGGCGATTTGGATATCGACTGCGAGTTCGTTACCGAAACTCATCTTCGCCAATGCCTCTGCTACACCACCGAAACCAATAGCATAACCCGCACAGATCTTTCCTGCTTGAATAGCGTTGGTTGTATATGTCCAGTTCTCTTTCAATTGCTCTACATTAGGCATGTAATTTGCCAACGCATTATGCTTGATGAGATAGAGTTTATGACCAGCTTTCTTGAGTTCTGGCGATACCACCTTATCTGCATTGACAGTAGTGATACCGAAAGCGATAAGGGTTGGTGGTACGCTGATATGCTCGAAAGTACCAGACATGGAGTCTTTACCGCCAATACTTGGGAGACCGAAAGCGACTTGCATCTTGAGTGCACCGAGGAGTGCAGAGAGTGGTTTGCCGTAGGCATGCTCGCTGCTCATACGTTCGAAGTACTCTTGGTAAGAGAAACGCATGCGGCTATAATCCGCACCTGCAGCAACGACCTTGGTACATGCCTCTACGACTGCGTATGCGGCGCTGTGGTAAGGGCTCCAGTCGGCGATGAATGGGTTGTAACCGAAGGACATGATAGAAGCGGTATTGGTATAGCCATCGGTAGGAAGTTTCTGTACACTAACTTGTGATTCAGTGAGTTGTGTTTTACCACCGAATGGCATAAGTACGGTGCTACGACCGATAGTCGCATCGAAATTCTCGATCAAACCTTTTTGTGAGGTGACATTGGCGTCGGACATGACCTTGACCATTTTCTCCTCGAGGGTAGTACCTTCTACGGTTTGCGCAAATGGGTTCTTCTCCTCAACAGGCAGGATAGAGGCAGAAGCGAAGTGCTTAGCGCCTGCGCTGTCGATGAACTCGCGTGTGAGGTCAGCGATGAGTTCGCCTTTGTAGAACTGACGCATGCGACCGCTGTCGGTAACATCCGCTACGTGGGTATATTCGATATTATCGAGGTGGCAATAGTGTTCCATCTCGGCACGGTCTTTGGCTTCGATGACTACTGCCATACGCTCTTGGGACTCGCTGATAGCCAGTTCGGTAGGGTTCAAACCGCTGTACTTGGTTGGTACGCGATCTAGGTAGATATCCAAGCCATCAGCCAACTCGCCAATAGCGACGCTGACACCACCTGCGCCGAAGTCGTTGGACTTCTTAATCAGACGTGTCACCTCAGGACGGCGGAAGAGGCGTTGGAGCTTACGCTCCTCTGGAGCGTTACCTTTTTGTACCTCGCTACCGCATGTCTCGAGTGAAGCTTCGGTATGCTCTTTGGATGAACCTGTAGCACCACCTACTCCATCACGACCTGTGCGGCCACCGAGCAGAAGAATGATATCGCCTGGAGCAGGGCTTTCGCGGCGGATATTGCTAGCAGGTGAAGCACCTACTACGGCACCTACCTCGAGGCGTTTAGCCACGTATGATGGGTGGTATATCTCGCGTACGTGGGTAGTAGCAAGACCAATTTGGTTGCCATAACTAGAGTAACCAGCCGCTGCCTTGCGAGAGATGATCTGTTGTGGCAGTTTGCCTGGAATAGTCTCTGCCACAGGTTTATAGATATCGCCTGCGCCTGTTACGCGCATAGCTTGATAGACATAAGCACGACCAGATAGTGGGTCGCGGATAGCACCACCAAGACAGGTGGAAGCGCCACCAAATGGCTCAATCTCTGTTGGGTGGTTGTGGGTCTCGTTTTTGAATTGGAGCAACCATTTCTCTGTTTGTCCATCCACATCTACATCAATGAAGATAGAGCATGCGTTGTTCTCTTCGCTTTGCTCCATATCGTCAAGAAGGCCTTTCTTACGAAGGTAACGTGCACCAATGGTGGCGAGCTCCATGAGGCAGAAAGGTTTGTTAGTACGGCCCAACTCCTCGCGCATATCGTGCAACATGCCAAGGGTGGATTCGATCTCAGACTTGATGAACGAGTCGTCGATTTTCACGCTCTCGAGAATAGTGGTGAATGTGGTGTGACGGCAGTGGTCAGACCAATAGGTATCGAGGATACGAAGTTCTGTTTCTGTTGGGTTGCGACCTTCTTTTTGGAAGTAGAGCACTACCTCATGAAGGTCATAGGTATTCATTGCTAGTCCCCACTCTTTGCAGAACGCAGCGTATGCCTCACGTGGCATATCAATAAAACCATTGAGAAGAGCGAGAGGTTTGACATCTGCTGTCTGGTTTTGAGAGAGTTGAGAGAGGTCTTTCTCGCGTGATTCTACGGCATTTATATAGTAACGACGGATCTTGTCGAGTTCTTCTGCGGTGAGGTCAGCATCGAATACCAAAAGACGGCTAGAACGGATCTCAACCTCAGCATTAGGGTCGATGAGGTGCACACAATCCACAGCTGATGATGCACGTTGGTCGAACTGACCAGGGAGATACTCCACAGCTAGGTACTTAGCGCCTACAAGGTCACAAGTATCTGTAACTGTATCGGTTACAGTTTCGCCAAAGACGCTATAGCGGCATTGCTCGAGGAGCTCAGGTGTAAAACCAAAGAGGTCGTACACATTGATATAGCGCAGCGACTGAAGGTTGAGTTGGAGGTTGAGATTAAGCTCGTTTCTCAAACTTTGAGCTTCCACTTGGAAAGCTGGTCGCTTTTCTACGTATATTCTATATTTTGCCATATTAAATAACGGTATTTACTACTTTTTCGGTTTGTTCTTTGCGGAATGCCTCGAGTTTAGCGAGGAGCTCAGCATCTTGCAACGCTAAGATAGCGATAGCGAGGAGAGCTGCATTTTTAGAACCATTGATAGCCACAGTAGCTACTGGGATACCAGCTGGCATTTGTACAATACTCAAGAGTGAATCCAAACCATCGAGGGTCTTGCTGCGAACAGGCACGCCAATGACTGGCAATGATGTTAAACCAGCAATAACACCTGCGAGGTGTGCTGCTCCACCCGCTCCTGCGATGATAATGGAGAGACCACGCTCACGTGCGGACTCAGTCCAACGCATAAGCTCGTGAGGAGCACGATGTGCGCTGATAACGCGTTTTTCTACTTCAATTCCAAATTGCTCAAGGGTCTCAATAGCGGGAGTCATTACGTCCAAATCGCTAGTAGAACCCATAATTACGCCTACTTTCATGATTTATTTTGTTGAAACAAAAATACGGGCTATGCCCTACAAAAATAAATAAAAATAATTCGTATTGACACCTTTTGTTTTTGCTCCAACGAAATGCTGCAAACCGCATTTGAGGAGCAAAACAAAAGTATGTCTATATCTATAACCTATAGCCCATATGGGCGTCCTATAGGCGAAGCTGTCCTATAATCGACCGCTTGCAGCGGGAATTACTCCCACTCGATTGTTGCGGGTGGTTTTGCAGAGATATCATAGCAAACGCGGTTAACGCCTTGCACCTTGTTGATGATCTCGTTAGATACCTTCGCCATAAACTCGTATGGAAGACGTGCCCAGTCAGCCGTCATAGCGTCCACAGAGAGTACGGCGCGAAGAGCAACTGGATGCTCGTAGGTACGCACATCGCCCTTCATACCGGTACTACGTACGGTACTCAAAAGGATAGCACCAGCTTGCCAAACCTTGTCGTAGAGCGCAACGCCGTTCTCATCCTTCCACTCGCGGAGCATATTGATGTAGATAGCGTCTGCCTCTTGGAGTATACGTACTTTCTCAGGAGTGATATCGCCGAGGATACGTACGCCAAGACCTGGACCTGGGAATGGGTGACGACCAATAAGGTGCTCAGGTACACCCATATAGCGACCAATGCGGCGAACCTCGTCTTTAAAGAGGAGTTTGAGTGGTTCGCAGAGTTTGAGGTTCATCTCTTTAGGCAGACCACCTACATTGTGGTGAGATTTGATGACTTTACCAGAGTGGTTGATAGACTCGATGATATCTGGGTAGATAGTACCTTGACCGAGCCATTTAGCATCGGTGATCTTCTTAGCTTCTTCATCAAACACTTGGATGAAGTCGCGGCCGATGATCTTGCGTTTTTGCTCTGGGTCAGTCACGCCAGCGAGGTCGCCATAGAAGCGTGCTTTAGCGTCTACGCCGATCACATTGAGGCCGAGGCACTCGTAGTCACGGAGCACGTTTTCAAACTCATCTTTGCGGAGCAATCCGTGATCCACGAAGATACAGGTGAGTTGGCTGCCGATAGCACGGTTGAGAAGCACAGCAGTGATAGAGCTATCTACTCCACCCGATAGAGCGAGGATCACACGGTCGGTACCGATTTGCTCACGGAGTTGCGCTACGGTAGTCTCTACGAAGTTAGCAGGCGTCCAGTCTTGTGCACTATGGCAAGTGTCCAATACGAATGGACGGAGCTCTTCTACGGTAGGTTGCTCGCCTTTAGCGATGTTGAGTACTGGGATGCAAGAGCAGAATTGGCTGAGGGTGTTTTGGAGGACCTCAGGTTGTTCTACAGCATCCTTGTCGCCAGAAAGGATAAGACCAATGATGTCTTTGTCATCCTCTGGGTATTTGTTGTAAGGAAGGACCTCGCAGAAAGTATCCAACTCACGAACGCGACGTCCGATGACTTGGGTGGTTTCTGATCCGAGATCAAGAATGATGATTTTTTGCATAAAGCTATGTTTTTTATTTTTTTGTTATTCTAGTAAGACTAGTTCTTCTAGTGGAACTAGTTATTGTCCGCGGGTGTAGTTAGGAGTTTCGGAGGTGATGGTGATGTCGTGTGGGTGACTCTCAGTCATACCAGCCGCAGTGACACGCACAAACTTAGCAGATTTGAGTTCGGTGAGATTGTGCGCACCTACATAACCCATACCTGAACGAAGACCGCCCCTGAGTTGGAAGATAGTCTCAGCTACATGACCCTTGTATGGTACACGACCCACGATACCTTCTGGTACGAGTTTATTGACATTGGTCTCTTTGCCTTGGAAATAGCGGTCGGCAGAACCTGCTTTCATAGCATCAATAGAGCCCATGCCACGATAAGACTTGAACTTACGACCGTTGTAGATGATGGTGTCGCCAGGAGCTTCTTCTGTACCTGCGAACATGGAGCCGCACATCACGCAGTTGCCACCAGCAGCGAGAGCTTTGACCACATCACCAGAGTAGCGAAGACCACCGTCTGCAATCATTGGTACGCCTGTACCCTTGAGTGCTTCCGCCACCTCGAAGATAGCGGTGAGTTGTGGAACGCCTACACCAGCGATGATACGAGTGGTACAGATAGAACCAGGACCAATACCTACCTTCACGCCGTCAGCACCATTCTCCACGAGGTATTTAGCAGCCTCAGCCGTAGCGATATTACCTACCACTACATCGAGCTTAGGATAAGTAGCCTTGATGGTGCGGAGGGCATTAACGATATTCTTGGAGTGGCCATGTGCAGAGTCAAGCACGACGGCATCTACACCTTCTTTATATAATGCAGCCACGCGGTCCATGAAGTCAGGGGTGATACCTACTCCAGCCGCACAACGCAGACGACCTTTAGCGTCTTTGCAAGCATTAGGGAAGTCTTTGAGTTTGGTGATATCCTTGTAGGTCACGAGGCCAACGAGTTTGCCGTTGTTGTCCACAACAGGGAGTTTCTCCACCTTGTGGGCTTGGAGAGCGGCCATGATGACTTCATTATCGGTAGAATTGATGGTGATGAGGTTCTCACTAGTCATCACTTCACCGATCTTGCGTGAGTAATCGGTTTCGAAGCGTAAGTCGCGATTGGTAACGATACCCACGAGGTTGTTCTCAGCATCTACAACAGGGATACCACCGATGTGGTTATCGTGCATGAGTTGCTCTGCATCGCCTACAGTTTGCTCTGCAGTGATGGTGATAGGATCGGAGATGAGTCCGTTCTCGGCACGCTTCACACGACGTACTTCTGCCGCTTGCTCAGCGATGGACATGTTTTTGTGAATCACACCAATACCACCCTCGCGAGCGATAGCAATAGCCATCTTAGACTCGGTCACGGTATCCATAGCCGCCGATACCACAGGGATATTGAGGCTGATATTGCGGGTGAATTGGCACTTGAGGTCCACTTCGCGAGGAAGTACCTCAGAATAGGCTGGTACGAGCAACACATCATCGAATGTGAGGCCTTCTTGCAAAATACGATCAGTCATATTTATTTACAATTTACGAATTTACAATTTATGATCACAATAATAGCAGCGTACAACTCCTTCTTTGTCGGTGTATGCTTTACGCTCCACAGGTTCGGTAGTCACGATACAGCGGTCGTTGGAGCAGAGTTGGTCGGTGAGGAAAGTATCCACTTTGTGCGATGGCTCTTTGTCGTGCCATGAGAGCAAGGTATAGATGAGTGCCATACGCACATACTTACCATTCTCCACTTGGCGGAAGTATGCAGCGCGTGGGTCTTTGTCCACATCCACGGTAATCTCGTTGACGCGAGGTAGTGGGTGGAGCACCACCATATTCTCCTTGGCAAGTGCCATTTTCTCGGTATCGAGGATGAAGGCATCTTTCAAACGCTCATACTCAGCAGGATCGTCGAAGCGCTCTTGTTGTACACGAGTCATATACAAAACATCAAGAAGAGGCATTGCTTCTTCGATAGTAGCGTATTCGCTATAGTTTTCGCCCAATTCGTGCTTCATATAGTCTGGCAGACGAAGCTCTTTTGGAGAGATGAGTACGAAGTGTACGCCCTCGTAACGCTTCATCGCTTTGATGAGTGAGTGTACGGTACGGCCGTACTTAAGGTCGCCACAAAGACCAATAGTCAGGTGGTCAAAATGCCCTAACTCACGACGGATAGTGAGCAGATCGGTAAGCGTTTGTGTTGGGTGTGCATGACCGCCGTCACCAGCGTTGATGATAGGAATACGGCTATACTCGCTAGCTACACGAGGAGAGCCCTCTTTGTAGTGGCGCATAGCGATGATGTCGGCAAAAGAGCTGACTACACGGATGGTATCAGCCACCGTTTCGCCTTTGCTTACGCTACTGCTCTTGGCATCGGAGAAGCCAAGTACATTGCCGCCCAATTCCATCATAGCCGCCGTGAAACTGAGGCGGGTACGGGTGCTAGGTTCGTAGAAGAGCGTAGCGAGTTTCTTGCCATGGCATGCTTCGGCGTACATCTCCTTATTATTAATGATATCCAATGCGCGGTTGATGATTACATCTACCTCGGCAGTGGTTAAATCCACGGAATCAATTAGGTGTCGCATAATACTTTTTGTTCAAAATGGTTCAATGTGGTTCAACATTGTTACAATACTAAACTATGTTGAACGCAGCTTCGCTGCTTAAGCCATCCAACTTTCGTCGGAAGGGTTGTTGCGGAATTTGATCAGTCGCTCTTTGTCTTCAGGAGCGATGTATGCTTTGTCTGCTGCTACCTCTACGAGGGTGTCGAGGTCGCAGAGACTGACATTCTTCACTTCGGCTGCCGCCAAACGCTCGAGGCCTTTCTTCATGCCGTAGGTAAAGATGCTCACAATACCCAGTACATCTGCACCTGCTTCGCGGAGGACATTCACTACCTCGATGCAGCTGCCGCCCGTAGAGATAAGATCCTCTACGACTACAACTTTTTGTCCAGGAAGGAGTTTACCTTCAATCTGGTTGCCTCGGCCGTGGTCTTTTGCACCACTGCGCACATAACCCATAGGCAGGTCAAGGATAGTAGCGGTGATGGCAGCGTGAGCGATACCTGCGGTAGAAGTACCCATGAGGACTTCTGCTTGAGGATAATGCTCTTTTATCAATTGAGCGAGACCGTTCTCTACATCGTTGCGCACTTGGGTGTCGCTAAGGGTGAGACGGTTGTCGCAATAGATAGGACTCTTGATACCACTAGCCCATGTGAATGGCTCGTTTGGACGAAGGAAGACAGCTTTGATCTTTAGCAAATCTTCAGCGATTGTTTTTTTCATATATTCTTGCCTTTAAACTTTAATCTTTAAACTAAATTTTGTATTATCCGCAAAATTCCTCTACGCAGCGCTTATAAGCGGCTACTGGATCTTCGGCAGCGGTGATGGGACGACCTACAACGATGAAGTCAGAACCAATCTCACGTGCTTTGGCAGGAGTAGTGATACGCACTTGGTCGCCTACTACGCCATCGGCAAAGCGGATACCTGGGGTCACGGTATAGAAATCAGAGCCACAAGCCTCTTTTACCATACCTGCTTCAAGTGGAGAGCAAACCACGCCATCCAAACCAGCGGCTTGTGCGTTCTTAGCGTAGTGTACTACGACATCGCCAATATTTCCTTGGATAAGGAGGTCGTTGTGCATACGCTCCTCGCTAGTAGAGGTGAGTTGGGTAACTGCTAAAAGGATTGGACGCGTGCCATCCTCGCGTGTCAAACCCTCAACAGCCGCTTTCATCATCTCGATGGTACCTGCAGCATGTAGGTTACACATATCTACATCGAGGCGAGAGAGTACGGACATGGCTTTCTTGACGGTGTTAGGTATATCGTGGAGCTTGAGATCGAGAAAAATCTTGTGTCCGCGACGTTTGAGTTCGTGCACGATAGCAGGACCCTCTGCGTAGTAGAGTTCCATACCAATCTTTACATAAGGCTTTACATCGCCCATCTTGTCAAGGAAGCGATAAGTATCTTCTGCCGAAGCGAAATCGCATGCAATGATTACATCTTTATTCATGGTTTACTATTCCAATTATATCTGTTAGTTTATCTATTTTCAGTTCGTCCATTAGGGCTGGTAGGCGGTCGATAATCTCTTTTGCCACCATAGGGTTGGTAAGGTTGGCTGCACCAATCTCTACAGCTGTTGCGCCTGCCATCATCATCTCAATCACATCCTCTGCGCTGCTTACACCACCGCAACCGATGATTGGCAAACTCGTCGCACGTGCCACTTGGTTGACCATGCGGAGGGCAAGTGGGAAGATTCCTGAGCCCGAATACCCGCCATAGCGGTTGGCGATCACAGGACGGCGGCGACGGATATCGATGCGCATACCTAGTACGGTATTGATGAGACACAGACCATCGGCTCCTGCTGCTTCGCATGCTTTGGCGATAGCCACAATGTCGGTGACATTAGGCGAGAGTTTCATATATACAGGCTTGGTTGTCACGGCTTTAACGGCTGCTGTGACTTCGGCTGCTGCCTCTGGGCTAGTACCAAAAGCCATACCGCCGTTGTGCACATTAGGGCAGGATATATTCACCTCGAGGATGTCGATAGGCTCTTTGTCTAGAAGAGCGCAGGTCTCTACATAGTCTTGCACGGAGAAACCGCTGACGTTGGCCACGATGCAACCGTTGTAGTGATTTTTGAGGCGAGGAAGCTCGTGGGCTATCACATGTTCTACACCAGGGTTCTGCAGTCCTACGGCGTTGATCATACCATAGTTGCCGCACTCGGCGATACGAGGCAATGGGTTGCCGTAGCGTGCCTCGCGAGTGGTGCCTTTGAAGGAGATACCGCCTAAGCAGTTGATATCGTATAACTCGGCAAACTCGTCGCCAAAACCATAGGTACCCGATGCTGGGATCAGAGGATTAGCGAGTTGAACGCCGGATAATGTCACTTGTAATTTCGACATATATTAATTCTTAACTCAAAATTCTTAATTCAAAATTAGTACTTCCGCAGGGAAGACGGGGCCTTCTTTGCAGACGCGTTTGGGTCCTTGGGTGGTTTGGATGGTGCAGCCCATGCATGCGCCAAAACCGCAACCCATACGCTCTTCCATACTCACTTCGCCATTTGTGCCGAGTGTATTGATCAAGGCCTTGATCATAGGCAATGGTCCGCAAGTGTAGTAATAAGACTGCTTGCCGTCTAAAGCGTTGGTCACAAAGCCCTTTAGACCATGGCTGCCGTCCACGGTGGTGACGATTACATCGCAACCGAGAGCACGAAACTCTTCCTCGTAAAAGACTTCATCTTTGGTGTTGAAACCGAGAATCACGCGCACCGTTTTGCCCATTTCACGAAGTTGACGAGCCAGCATATACATAGGTGGGACACCTACGCCACCACCTACGAGAAGCGGTTGATCGCCCGCTTTGGTAAGGTCGTATCCATTGCCAAGAATCGTGAGCACATCAAGCTGAGTACCGATTGGCAATTGACTCATCGCCTCGGTACCAACACCCACTACCTTATATATAATGGTGAGCATGCCTTCGGTAATGTTACATACCGAGATAGGGCGACGAAGGAATTGTCCTTGTACGCGGATATTCACGAACTGTCCAGGAAGAATGCCTGTGGTATCGCCACAAAGCTGCATTCGATAGACATTCTTGGCTATCTGTTCGTTGGATTTTATTTCAAATATAACTTGTTTCATATTTCTTACCTCTAAACTCTAAACACTCACATTGTACACCGTTATGCCGTTGACAACCGTTTTCACACATTTGCCATAAACCTCCCATCCTTCGAATGGCATTGCTTTGCCCATAGAAAGAAAATTCGCAGGATCAATCGTGTAGCAAGCGTCTAAATCGTAGTAAGCAAAGGAGTTGCTATTGTCGATAGCGATGATACGAGCAGGATTGGTAGACATGAGTTCGATAAGACGCTCAAAGGTGATGATACCCGTTTTAACAAAATGGGTGTACATAAGTGGGAAAGCTGTTTCTAGGCCGACGATACCGAAGGCACTCTTCTCCAATCCCTTACTCTTTTCCTCAGCGCTATGTGGTGCGTGGTCGGTAGCGATACAGTCAATCGTGCCATCTTTGATACCCTCAATGAGCGCTAGACGATCTTCTTCTGCGCGGAGAGGAGGATTCATTTTCCACTTGCCATCCTCTTGCAAGTCCTTGTCAGAGAGGAGCAAATAGTGTGGCGCAGTCTCACAGGTCACAGGCAGTCCTTTGGCTTTAGCCTCACGGATGAGTGCCACGCTCTCTTTGGTGGAGATATGGCAAATATGAAAACGACACCCTGTCTCTTCTACTAGACGGATGTCGCGTTCAATCTCTTGCCACTCGCTCTCAGACACGATGCCACGATGGTTGTTGTTTTTAGCATACTCACCCGCGTGGATATAGCCGCCATTAAGGAGGGCTTCAACTTCGCAGTGAGCCACCATGAGGCGGTCTACCGCACGAATACGCTTCATAGCCTCGCGCATAAGTACCTCATCTTGAATGCCGCGGCCGTCATCAGAGAAACCCTTCACATAAGGAGCCAATGCCTCGAAGTCCACTAGTTCGCCCGCACCTTTTTGCCCCATGGTGATAGAGGCAAACGGATAGACGCCGGTGTAGGTATCACGACGGATGATATCGAGTTGCTCTTGCAGGTGTTCCACGGTGTCAGGAACGGGATTTAGATTAGGCATAGTAAAGACAGCACTATAGCCAGAAGCAGCGGCTGCCATACTACCTGTTTGGATAGTCTCCTTATACGAAAAACCCGGCTCACGGAAGTGGACATGAAGATCCACCAGAGCCGGAATTTGTACTATGTTGCGTTGAATCGCCATCTTTTGTGCAATTTATTTTAAATTGCTTGCAAAGGTACTACTTTTTTTTGAATTACACAAGTAATTAACTGGATTTTTTTGCTGCAAGTGTAAAAAATGTAAAATAGAGTTTGCAAACTAGGTTTTGTCTAGTTTTGTCTAGGCATTTTTGGCAATAGAGAACAAGCACACTATAGATAACAACAAAAAACATGCATTTTCCGAAGATTTTTGCTAAAAACCTTGCATATATAAAAAAAATGTCGTAATTTTGCGGTCTAAAATCAAAAATAACCCGATTAAAATCAAAAAATAGCATAAAATGACAAACAACAACATTCGGTTTGAAGCAGTCAAGATGGCGCTAAACCACAAGCCTGAAGCCACAAAGAAAGACAATACTCGTGCTAGTGTAATCTTTGCACAAAACGTATTTACGCGTGAAAAGATGAAGGAGTATATCGCTAGCAATATTCTTGACGAGTTGTTTGAGTTGATGGACAACGAGAAAACCCTCAGTCGCGACATTGCCAATAGTGTGGCTATCGGTATGAAGAAATGGGCCATGGACCTCGGTGCTACCCACTATACCCACTGGTTTCAACCACTGACTGGCGGTACAGCAGAGAAGCACGATGCGTTTTTTGACTTTGACGACAACGGCAAACCTATTGAGAAATTCTCGGGTTCGGTTTTGTATCAACAAGAGCCTGATGCTTCATCCTTCCCTTCCGGTGGCATCCGCAATACCTTTGAGGCGCGCGGATACAGCGCTTGGGACCCATCATCACCTGCTTTTGTGATAGGTGACAGACTTTGTATCCCTACAATCTTCGTCGCGTACACGGGCGAAGCCTTAGATTATAAAACACCGCTATTGCGTTCGATTACTGCCGTAAACAAGGCTGCTGTGGGCGTAGCAAACTATTTTGATCGCAATGTGAAGCGTGTGACTACCTATTTGGGTTGGGAGCAAGAGTATTTCTTGGTGGATGAGTCATTGTTTGCTGCTCGACCTGACTTGCTCATGACCGGTCGCACTTTGATGGGGCACTATTCGAGCAAGAACCAACAGTTGGACGATCACTATTTTGGTATCATCCCAGAGCGCGTATTGGCGTTTATGACCGAATTGGAAGAAGAGGCTTTGAAGTTGGGTATTCCAGTAAAGACACGACACAATGAGGTAGCGCCTAATCAGTTTGAGTTGGCACCAATATACGAAGAAGCTAACTTAGGTAGCGATCATAACCAGTTGATTATGTCGCTTATGGAGCAAGTGGCGCACCACCATCATTTCCGTGTATTGCTGCATGAGAAACCTTACGGCGGCGTAAATGGTAGCGGCAAGCACTGCAACTGGTCACTAGGTACAAACACAGGTGTAAACCTAGTGGCACCGGGCAAAAACCCATACCAAAACTTGCAGTTTGTAACCTTTTTGGTGAATGTTCTAAAGGCGGTTCATCGTCACAATGGTGTACTTAAAGCGTCGATTGTTTCGGCGACCAATGCCCATCGTTTAGGTGCTAATGAGGCTCCTCCAGCAATCATATCGGTATTCCTAGGTTCACAACTCACCGAAGCCTTAGCCCAAATTGAAAATGCAGATGTGGACAAGGGTATCATCATCAACGCCAAGAAGGAGATGAAATTGGGTGTGGGTAATATCCCAGAGATCTTGCTCGATAATACCGACCGCAACCGTACATCACCTTTTGCGTTCACGGGTAATCGATTTGAGTTCCGTGCAGTAGGTTCGAGTGCCAACTGTGCAGGCGCGGTATTGGCTCTGAATGCCGCTGTGGCAGAGCAGTTGACCATGTTCAAACAAGAGGTTGATGCCTTGATTGAGAAGGGCGAGGCCAAAGAGCGTGCACTTTTCCATGTGATTAAGCGCTATATCAAAGAGTGCCAGGCGATTCATTTCGATGGCAATGGTTATAGCGACGAATGGAAAGAGGAGGCTGCCAAACGCGGATTGGACTGCGAGACCAATGTGCCTAAGATCATCGATAACTACTTGTCAGAGAGCTCGTTAAAGATGTTTAGCAGCACGGGTGTGTTGTCATCAGCCGAGTTGGAGTCAAGATGTGAGGTAAAATGGGAGAACTACTCGCTCAAGTTGCAGATTGAGAGCCGCGTGTTTGGCGATTTGGTTATCAACCATGTCTTGCCTGCGGCTAAGCGCTATCAGAAAATGCTGTTGGAGAAAGTAGCCAATGTAAAGATGGTGTTTGATACCGAGGAGGCCAAGGTGCTCAACGAACAAGACTGCCTATTGATTCGCCGCATTGAGGCACATGCGAGTGCTATCATTGCGGGTGTGGACAAGATGACAAAATTGCGTGTAACAGCTAATCATATTGATAATCAACGCGAAAGAGCATTGGCGTTTCATGATACAGTAGTGCCGATTATGGAGGAGATCCGCAAGCATGTGGATGAGCTAGAGATGTGGGTAGATGATCAATTATGGACATTGCCAAAGTACCGCGAATTGTTGTTTATACGATAATATAATCTCCCACTGATAGCACGGATAACCACAGATAGAGCTTATAAGGTGAATCAGTGAGATAATTGGGACAAAAAATATGGAACATTTGAGTAAAAACCAGATCAAGTGGGTGCGAAGCTTGCAACAAAAGAAGCAACGCGATGCCGAAGGTGTGTTTGTGGCAGAAGGTCATAAATGTGTAGAGGAATTGCGCAATGCCTTCGAACTAGTGCTACTAGTCACTCCAGATAACGCGACTGAGGTAGAGATTGCACAAATGTCTAATCTTCGCACACCACAAGGAGTGATAGGAGTCTTTCGTAAGCGCCCCATCACCGCATCGTCTAATAGCCCTATCGCCGCATCATCCCAAAGTTTAGCCCTTGCTCTTGATGGTGTGCAAGACCCAGGTAATTTAGGGACAATCATTCGTACATGTGATTGGTTTGGAATACATGATATCTATTGCTCCAAAGATACTGCAGATTGCTATAATCCCAAAGTTGTACAAGCCACGATGGGGGCACTAACTCGCGTGCGCGTACATTATATAGATTTGGCTCCATGGATAGCAGAAGTAAGTAAAGCCAATATTCCGATATATGGCACCTTATTAGAAGGAGGTAACATGTATCAGGAAGGGGCAATCGTTGACAAGCGAAAGGGAGTGATTATTATGGGTAACGAAGGGAATGGCATATCGCCTGCTGTGCGCCAATTAATAACCAACCCACTACGCATACCTTCCTACCCTGCTGATGCAGAGACTTCGGAGAGTCTGAATGTCGGAATAGCAACCGCCATTGTCCTCGCCGAGTTTAGGAGAACATAACTCCCACAGATCTCACTGATTTTCACAGATTAAAAATAGGTGATTATCCGTGTAATCCGTGGGAATAAAGAAATATAAGTGTCCATCCGTGGGCATGAATAAGAAACAACCAACACAAAATACTAACACCATGAAAAAGATTACTGCTATTTTGCTTTTTGTTTGTATCGTATGTCAAGCATATGCATGGAAGCCTCTCTTTGCTGGGCATCGCGGTAGTTATCGCGGAGTGGAAAATACCGAGGAGGCTATGATGAATGGTATCAACCACTATGGTTATACCGGTTTGGAGATTGATGTAAAAACCACTAGCGACGGAGAGTATGTCTGCTGGCATGATGATGATTTGAATCGTGTAGGACATAACGTACAAATTCCTTACACCAAGTTTGAAGACCTCAGAGATCTTACCCTTACCCAAACGCGTAACGGTATAACTTATACCGCTAAAATCTTGACGGTAGATCGCTATTTGGAGATTTGCAAGGAGAATAATGTATTCCCTATCATTGAACTTAAATGGGCCTTGGGTATCAATAATAACGACATGAGTCGTTTTTCCGGTCTATACAAACTCATTGAGAAACATGGACTTGTAGAGGAGGCACGCATCTTGACTTCTATGCAAAAATCATTGGAGTATGTGCGCACTAACTTTCCAAAACTACAATGCCAATTCCTCTGCTACGAGGTAACCGAGGCACGCTATGAGTGGTGCAAACAATGGGGCATCAACCCTAGCGTACAAACGGGCGGACTCAGCAAATACATGGCTCGCAAGTGCCACGATGCTGGTATGGAAGTGGCATGTTGGACTGTT
This sequence comes from Paludibacteraceae bacterium, assembly GCA_045119815.1. Taxonomy (GTDB): domain Bacteria; phylum Bacteroidota; class Bacteroidia; order Bacteroidales; family Paludibacteraceae; genus Colicola. Next base: position 25,273 of record JBGVEC010000004.1, read on the forward strand.
AACAGCGAGTCAAGTTACAAACAACATGGCGAATTAGGTTGTACAACCATGACTTGCGACTACCTTGTGCCAGGAGATATGCCAGAGTTGGAAGAAGTAGATTGGGAAGCACTCTCCCCTACTCAACCTGTTGATACATTGTACATTACCGAACTATTCAATCATACAGAGACTGCAGGTACACTGCCAGAAGGATTCCCTACAACCCTAGGAGGTAATTATACCCAAGCCCAACAAGCTGCATTTATTGACGGATTGTTCTATGTGGCAGATTATGAAAAAGATAAAGTCATCTGCGTGGATACAGCAGGTGTGGTGACCGATCCTAATATCCCTACCCTCAACCACGGTATTTGCCGTGACGATGCAGCCAACTTGATTCTGCACACCTCACTAGACGCAACGGTTCCTACCCAACTGACGGTTTACAAACCAGAAGACCCAACGGCTTATGTAATAGACATACAACTTAACCACAATGGTCAAACCAATTTCCCTACCGCTAGTGGAGATATTTTTTCTGACGCAGGAGGATATGTGTATTTTTTTCCCAACGATCAAAATTTTGTAGAGGTTGTTAAGATTGCTCAGGGTAAGTACGTATCTACGACCTCTTGTGCTATTAGTTTGACGGGCTCAACAGCAGGTTATGTGATTCCCGTAGATAACAACCCTAACCATTTTATCTATCAAGTACGTGCCAATGGTTATCATGTGTACAAAAACGGCGATAAGGGTTCGTATTTGACTACTCCTAACGGAACAACTGCTCCTTCACGCAACAATTCTGTGGGTGGAGCGTTGTTTGAGTTAGGTGGTCATGATATGTTTGTATATATGTCTGGTCCTCACTACAAAGGAGGTTGGACACTTCGCGACATGACTTCCGCAGACTTAGTACCTATGTACACCCAAGAACAATTAGGTAATGGTGGTTACAATGCCAACGCTTCAGTAGGTGCATTCTTCTATTGGGAAAGAGTAGATTCTGTGACTATCAACCTGTACGAATATTGCCTTGGTCACGGTGTAGCAGGTTGGGAGATCAGTACAGTACCTCACCGTATTCGCCTGAAAGGTCTAACCTTAGATCCAACAGAGATCACTATCGCCAAAGGTGATACCGCTACTATCCAAGCTGTACTAAATCCTGCTAATGCAGAGATATTGAAGACTTCATGGCGTTATGCGACCACCAATCGCAACAGCAAACTCTCTCACAATGGCACCATAGCTAAGTTCACTAGTAAAACTTTAGGCACTTATACAATCACAGTAACGATAGATGATCTCACAGCTGAATGTATCGTAAATGTGGTTAATGAGCTCACAGGCGTTGATAACAACACTACTGTGGTTGCAGAACCAAGCAAACAAATTGTTAATAATCAAATACTTATCCGCACTCAGAACGGTATATATACGCTCTTAGGACAAGAACTATAATGTTTAGTGAACGCTAACGCTATGGTTTAGTGTTTAGAGTCTGTAAGTATAGATAACGAAAAAGACGAGGTAACGTCCTCGTCTTTTTCTATATCTTGCCTATAACCTATAGCCGCTTGCGGCGTCCTATAAGCGCTGCGCTTAATAAGCATTCATTTGCTCCTTCACAGTCGCTGTGATCATGTCGGCAAACTCTTGAACGGTCATTTGGCCCTTCTCCTCTGCGCCTTGTTGGCGAACAGAAACGAGTCCAAGTTCTGCCTCTTTCTCACCTACGATGAGCATGTATGGGATACGTTTCAACTCATTGTCGCGAATCTTACGACCCAATTTCTCATTGCGGTCATCCACGATGCAACGTACATCTTGTGCCTCAAGTATCTCTTTTACCTTGTGTGCATACTCATTGCTCTTCTCAGAGATTGGCAATACCACTGCTTGGTCTGGAGTCAACCACAATGGGAACTTACCTGCGGTATGCTCGATGAGCACAGCCACGAAGCGCTCCATAGAACCGAATGGCGCACGGTGAATCATCACAGGGCGATGCTTTTGGTTATCCTCACCAACATACTCGAGCTCAAAACGCTCTGGCAAGTTGTAATCCACTTGGATTGTACCCAATTGCCAACGACGACCCAGCGCATCTTTCACCATAAAGTCGAGTTTAGGACCATAGAAAGCAGCTTCGCCAGTCTCTACACGAGCAGGAAGACCTTTCTCTTGACAAGCCTCGATAATAGCTTGCTCAGCTTTCTCCCAAACTTCGTTAGAACCTACGTACTTGGTAGTATTGTTAGGATCACGCAATGAGATTTGTGCCTCGAAGTTCTCAAATGCCAAGGACTTGAAGATGATCTCGATGATCTCCATTACGCGGATAAACTCGCTCTTCACTTGATCTGGACGGCAGAAGATATGCGCATCGTCTTGGGTAAATGAACGGACACGGGTCAAACCGTGGAGCTCACCTGATTGCTCATAGCGATATACGGTACCAAACTCAGCTATTCGCAAAGGAAGATCCTTGTATGAGTGAGGAGTATTCTTGAAGATCGTACAGTGGTGAGGACAGTTCATTGGTTTGAGCAAATATACCTCGCCTTCCTCTGGAGTGGTGATAGGTTGGAAAGAATCCTTACCATAGTGATCCCAGTGACCAGAAGTGATATACAAGTTCTTGTTTCCGATATGTGGAGTAATAACTTGTTGATAACCATAGCGTTTTTGGATCTTTTTGAGGAAGTCTTCAAGGCGCAAACGAAGCGCAGTACCCTTTGGCAACCAGATAGGAAGACCTTTACCTACCATGTCAGAGAACATGAAGAGCTCGAGCTCTTTACCTATCTTGCGGTGGTCACGTTTCTTAGCCTCTTCGAGGAGGGTTAAGTACTCGTCCAACATCGCTTTCTTAGGGAAAGTGATGCCGTAGATACGGGTCATCATTGGGCGAGAGTCATCGCCACGCCAATATGCAGCTGCACAGCTGAGCACCTTAATAGCTTTGATGGCCTCAGTAGAAACGAGGTGAGGACCTTTGCAGAGGTCGGTAAACGCACCTTGTGTATAGGTAGAGATATGCCCGTCTTCGAGTTCGCTAATGAGCTCGCACTTATATGTTTGTCCCTTAGCGCCGAACTCTGCCAAAGCATCTGCTTTAGCGATAGACTTCTTCACCAATGGCTCTTTCTTAGCTCGAAGCTCTGTCATCTTCTGCTCGATCATAGCAAAGTCGCTATCCTTGATGGTTTGTCCCTCTGCTGGATATACATCGTAGTAGAATCCGTTCTCAATAGCAGGACCAATACCAAATTGGATGCCAGGATACAACTCCTGCAATGCCTCTGCCATCAAGTGGCTAGATGTGTGCCAGAAGGCGTGTTTCGCCTCCGCGTCCTCCCACTTGTGGAGCTTGATGTCACAATCGGTAGTGATAGGAGCATTGAGTTCAACGATTTGCCAGTCTTCTTGACCCGCAATTTTGATGCTAGCAACAAGGATGTCTTGTGCCAAACGGCTGCTGATGCTAGCAGCTACTTCGTAAGCGGTGATTCCGCTCTCGTACTCGCGGACGCCTCCGTCCGGAAAAGTAATTTTAATCATGTTTTTCTTTATAAATAAACCTACAAATGTTTACGGCTCAGGGCCCACAAATGCCCTTTTACCAAAATTAGTGCAAAGGTACAACTTTTTTCTCAATAATACAAAAAAAATGCGCACAAAGGCGCATTTTTTTTAGTAAATATAACGGTTTTTTAGTTATCTTATCCACCACAACGGCTGTAGCCACACTCGCGGCAGTGCATACAACCCTCTTCAAAGATGAGTTCATTGCCACAGTTAGGACAAGATTGACCTTGCACCACAGTGCCGTCTTGGATGTATTTCTTGAGCGCACGCTCAACGCCAACTTTCCAAGAGTTGATAGACTCTGAATCCATTTGGAGAGAGCTAATCATCTTGATTACTTGGTCGATTGGCATACCGTAACGCAAGACACCAGAGATCAATTTAGCGTAGTTCCAGAACTCCTTATCAAACTTGTAACTCAAGCCCTCCATAGTGGTCTTGAAGCCACGAGAGTTAACAAACTGGAAGTCATAACGCTTGGTTCCATCCTCTTGAACGACACGGATAATCTTACCTTTGGTTACAGATTTAGGCAACAAAATACCCTCCTCATCATCTGCCAAACCGGTAAAAATCTCGTAAGGAACACCATCCTTCAAACCTACGAAAGCAATCCATTTGTCTTTGTTGTTTTGGAAGCGAACCACGTCGCACTCCAATTCAGCAGGACGAACACGAGTCTTATTATCAAAACATACACAAGTCTTATCGTCTTTCTTGACCTCCTCTTTCTTCTTCTTATCTTTCATGCCCTCAAGCACGCCCGTACGTGAACCATCACGATACACAGTACAGCCCTTGCAACCTGAACGCCATGCTTCTTCATAGAGTTGACCTACGAGTTCCTCACTCACGTCATTAGGCAGGTTGATAGTCACAGAGATAGAGTGATCCACCCACTTTTGGATAGCACCTTGCATATGCACTTTCTCCAACCAGTCCACATCGTTAGCAGTAGCCTTGTAGTATGGAGATTTCTCTACGAGTTCATCAATCTCAGCGGTTGTATAACGATGTGTAGGATCGTATGTATAGCCATTCGCATCCATCCAAGTGATGAACTTATGGTGGAATACTACATACTCTTCAAAGCTATCGCCTACTTCATCTACGAGATCTACGTGTACGTTCTTGTCGTTAGGGTTTACTTTACGACGACGACGATATACAGGTTGGAATACTGGCTCAATACCACTAGTGGTTTGAGTCATGATACTGGTTGTACCAGTAGGAGCGATGGTCAAGCAGGCGATATTACGACGACCATGTTTAACCATCAACTCGTAGAGCTCAGGATCCGCCTCTTTCAAGCGTTGGATATATGGGTTATTCTCCTCACGTTTAGCATCATACACATGGAATGCGCCACGCTCTTGTGCCATTTGCACGCTACTACGATATGCCGCCAACGCCAAGGTCTTGTGCACCTCTACAGAGAAAGCTGTAGCCTCTGGAGTACCATAGCGCAAGCCCAAAGCAGCCAACATATCACCCTCAGCCGTTGTGCCCACGCCAGTACGACGACCCTTGGTGGTCTTGTCCATAATCTTCTCCCAAAGCTCGCGCTCGGTACGCTTGATAGACTCGCACTCAGGATCAGACTCTACCTTAGAGAGAATTTTCTCAATCTTCTCTACCTCCAAATCAATAATATCATCCATCATACGTTGTGCCACAGCCACGTGCTTCTTAAAGAGTTCGAAATCAAACTCAGCTTGTGGAGTAAATGGATTCTTTACATAGCTATAGAGGTTAACTGCCAACAAACGACAACTGTCGTAAGGACACAATGGAATCTCGCCACATGGGTTGGTACTTACGGTCTTGTAACCAAGATCTGCGTAGCAATCAGGCACTGACTCTTTGGTAATGGTATCCCAGAACAACACACCTGGCTCAGCAGATTTCCACGCATTGTGAATCACTTTTTTCCATAGTTTAGCTGCATCCACTTCCTTCGTGTACGTAGGCTCGTCTGAATCAATAGGATATTGTTGGGTGTACATCTTACCCTCAATAGCTGCCTGCATAAAATCGTCGTGCATCTTCACAGACACATTAGCACCAGTCACCTTACCTTGCTCCATCTTAGCATCAATAAACGCCTCACTATCAGGATGCTTCACACTCACACTCAACATCAACGCACCACGACGACCATCCTGAGCTACCTCACGAGTAGAGTTGCTATAACGCTCCATAAATGGCACCAAACCAGTAGAAGTTAAGGCTGAATTTTTCACAGGGCTACCGTGAGGACGGATATGACTCAAGTCATGACCTACACCACCACGACGTTTCATCAACTGCACTTGCTCCTCGTCAATTTGGATAATAGCACCATAACTATCTGCACTACCATCTTGACCAATCACAAAGCAGTTACTCAAACTAGCCACCTGAAAATCGTTGCCAATACCAGTCATTGGACTACCTGCAGGAACAATGTACTTGAAATCCTTTAATAGTTCAAACAACTCTGCTTCCGACATTGGGTTAGCATACTTTTGCTCCACACGAGCAATCTCACCCGCAAGGCGATGATGCATATCGTCTGGGGTCTGTTCGTAAAGGTTACCAAACGAGTCTTTGAGCGCATACTTCGTACTCCACACACGGGCCGCTAACTCGTCACCTTTGAAATACTCCACAGAAGCCAACTCAGCTTCTTTTTGGGTAAAAGTCTTTTTCTCCATGATATATAATGAGTTATGTTTTTCCTTGTCTATATTCGTCTAAAAATAGGCGCGAAATCGACTGCAAAGGTACAATATATTTATCAAACACGCAAATTTTTTGCAAAAATTTTTCTTATTTAGACACCAAAGTTGTCCAAAACAAAAATGCAAACCGCTCATTATAAGCGATTTGCAAATTTTATCAACAGTCAAAGTTTTCCGTTTTGAAAAACTTATTTACAACTCAAGTCTTCTATTTGTGTAATTCTAGCATTGCAGCTAGTTACACCATTTTTATCTACTTGCTGATACTGAACGCTTTGCGCTCTTTCTGCATAGCGCGTCAACATCTCATCTCCCAAATAGAGTTCTTTGACATAGTTGATGTCCAGTCTAAATGGTTTAGTATTATCCTGCATACGACGCGCATTGAGCATCCACTCTAGGTACTTGGTGGAGTTGCAATGGCAGTTATAATCCATATCAGCATATTGGATGGTATGTGGTTTCTCTTGTGCGCGGATCACTTCTGGGTCCTTCTCTAATTCGCTCAACACAAGTGGCAACATTCTCTGTCCACGACTCATCTTCAACACCTCGCCATCAACTGCTTGTTTGAAAACATCCAAATCAAATAGATTGACAATCTCTCGTTTATCTCGTTCCAAAACAGCCCAAACCGTCTTACAACAACCTATTAGTTTTTCCTCTTCCTTTTCCTTAATATATATACGGAAATCACGAACAGACAACATATGTGCATTTTGCTCAATCCATGTTTCGAATATCAATTCTTCGCCATGGGTAGGCAAATATAGCATTTCTAGATTGAGATGCGTAATAATCCAAGTGCAGTTGTGTTGCATCAAATAAGGAATACCAATACCTATCTCATCTGCCACTTTGCCCGCAACAATGAGCAAACGATTCTCCATCGTATGCAATCGCAAACGACGGGTATCATCTATATCTTGATATTGTACAATATAATTATGTCTATATTTCATACCTTTCGCCTTTAACCTTTCGCCAATCGCCCATTGCCCATAGCCTCCTCTCCCCCAACCTACTCCTTAATCGGAATCACACCTGTTGGTTTCAAAATAGTATATTGCGTCATGGACTGGTTGGAGCGAAAACCTACACCTTTGATGATGGAAGCTTCACGCGTAATCACAATGGAAGAGTCGGAATACACACTCTCATCCTTCTGACTCCAAAACAACAAGGGCGTTTCGAACTGCTCTCCATTGAGATTGAGTGCTTTGACATTTCCTCTAAGCATCCACACTTGAGCGGGCTCGTCGTAATAGGCATAATCCGCTTCTATGGTTGCATCTGACTCTAAGTCAAGATTAAATTTCTCAAGGAATATCCCATCTGGAAACTCCCAATGAGGTGTATCTGCTTTGTCATATACTCGCCATTTGGGCGCTTTGATTCGATAGCGAGTCACGCCCGAATCCGACACAATAGTCATCACATCCTCTGCCTCTAGCACAGCCATATTTTTGCGATCCGATACAGCCTCTGCACGCAGTTTGACGCTTCGCTTGCGACAAGAACCGAGTGCTGTACATAGCAATATCAAGAGAACCACTTGCGCGATTCTCTTGATATGGATGCGTAATATCTTGGTACGACAATACACCTTATATTACTCAGCTTTAGAGCGGCAAGTTGTAGTTTTGCCAATCCAGCCACCCACACGGAATGGTTGACCATCGTTCAACTCTTTGTGAAAGAACACATCCTCTTTAGATGGGAAGTATTGGCTGTAAGTAGCAATCAACTTGTTGGCATCCGTTGCGCAAGAAGAATCAACAGTTTTTGCCTTGCGGAACATATCACATGCTACCCAGAATACAGAGCGAGCTAAGATTGGATCATCATAGATCTTAGCACTTGCATAGCAGATACCCATCAACAAGTAGCAACGACCATCCTCTGGATTAACATCCAAGGATTGTTGTGCATAAGCTGCACCTTGTTGGTAGTTCTTGAGAAGCACATATACATTGGCTACACGGTAGAGATAATCAGCCTTATCCTCATCATTTGTAACCATAGACAATGCTTGTTTGTAATACTCCAAAGCACCATTCAAATCGCCTTTCTTGATGCACATTTGCGC
>JBGVEC010000005.1:0-106188 GCA_045119815.1 Paludibacteraceae bacterium
ATTCCTACTCCTAAGACAGTAGGCAAATCCAAGGCGTCAAAGAAATCACCAAAAGTGTACTTATCTTTTGCTTGGAGAGCAGTTGTATCGTTTTGAGCAAATAGTCCCATGCTCACAATGGAGCATAGGACTATTGTTAGAAATCTATTCATAATCCCCTATTCATGAGTAAGTTATCGTCTCATTTGTGCTTTGGCTTGCTCTCTTGCTATGCGTTGTTGCTCGCGTTGCATAGCCTCCAAACGAGCTGCAAAACCAGATTTCTTAGCACTATTTTTCTTTTTGGCATTGGCTTCCATCTCAGCCAAAACCTTCTTATCATCGGTAGTCCAACGGAAAATCATTGTTTGCAAGATGGTGAACAACAAACTTACCAAATAATAGTAACTCAAACCTGCCGCATAATCATTGAAGAAGAAGAGGAACATGATAGGCATGAGGTACATCATATACTTCATCATCTTCATTTCTTGACCTTGAGACTGGGTTTGCATCGTAATATGAGTATAAACGATATTCACCACAGTCATGAGCAAACAGAAGAGGCTCAAGTGATTACCAAAGAGTGGAATATTGCGATTCCATGTCAAGATAGCATCATAGGTAGAGAGGTCTTCTGCCCAAAATAGCGATTGTCCACGCAACTCAATGGCAGTTGGAAGGAACCAGAACATCGCCATCAAAACTGGGAATTGGAACAACATAGGCAAACAACCTGACATAGGACTCACACCCGCCTTTTGATATAACGCCATAGTCGCAGCTTGACGCTCTTGCATTTTCTCTGGTGGGTATTTCGCATTGATCTCATCCAATTGTGGTTTCAACACACGCATCTTGGCGGTTGACTTATTAGATGCAAACACAAATGGCAATAGTATCAACTTGATAACCAATGTCATAAGCAAAATTACAATACCGATATGCAATCCCCATGAAGTAAACAAATCAAACATAGGAATAACCAAAATCTTGTTAATCCATGATACGACTTTCCACCCTAGAGGCACCAACTCATTCAAATGCAGTTTATCCTCACTTATCACATTCTTGTCATATGCCTTGAGTGTATTATAGTGGTTAGGACCCAGATAATAACGCAAATCGGTGGTTTTCTTACCCGTAACATCAAAAGGCAAATTAGCCTTGGTCTTATACTCCTTTATATAACGCGTATGTGCGCCCATGGGAGTAGATTCTACCTCGGTGGACTCAAACGCATCATTGGCAATCATCACAGTAGAGAAGAATTGATCTTTATGAGCAATCCACTTGATACGCGCAGACTCTTTTTGACGACTAGCTTTTACCTCAGATAGTTTCTCTATATCGCCACCCACGAACATGTATTGCAATTGAGCATATTTCTCCTCAAACTTACGGCCCTTCTCTTGTTGTGGAATAGTTTGATTCCATTGCATCTCCAAGGAAGCCATGTTTTGCGCCAAAGCAAGGTGCATATTATGAGGTTGAACACTCATACCCACCATATAATCATCCACAGGAAGCGTGTAAACGAAATCGATGTAACAATTCTCAATATCCGTATTCAGACGCATCACAAGTGTAGTCATCGCACTATCGTTATGTTGCGCTATAGGTTCAAAATACAAATTCTTGGTGGACAACACACGGTTGTTATTCGTCACCAAAGTGAAATTCAATTCATTCTCATCTGCTTGGAAGAGGCAAAGAGGATTTACTGTATCACCATAGGCTTTGTACTGTTTGAGTTCTGCTTTAGCAATATCACCACCACGACGATCAATGCCAATACGCACAAGGTCATTCTCAATCACCACTAGACCATCTTGTCCTTGAGCAGAAGGAGCAAATGCACCATATACAGCCACCAATTGCTCAGCAGTAGTAGAAGTTGTCTGATTTTGATTTGCTTGTAACTCCTGTGCAATTTTCTCTGAGAGTTGTTTGGTCTCCCATTCCATTTGCTGTACCAACGCAATAGAGTCTTGCACTCGCTTACGCTCTGCAAGTTCCTCCTTAGAAGGACGATTCAAAAACGAAAATCCAATAATCACTACGGCTATCAATCCAAAGCCAATCCATGTATTCTTATCCATATAAATATATAAGGTATTTAAAGTTTCAAAAGTTTTTCAAAGTTCTTCCATCGCAGCAAGCGCCAAAAAACATGCAAAATTACGAAAAAAAAACGGAATATAAAAGAAAAACAGCATAAATTGCATTTTTTTTGCATTTTTTTCGAAAATTATTTGGTCATATCAAAAAAAAGCAGTACCTTTGCACTCGCTTTCGAAAAGGAAGTGTGCGGGATGTAGTTCAGCCCGGTTAGAATGCCTGCTTTGGGAGCAGGAGGTCGTGAGTTCGAATCTCGCCATCCCGACTAACCTAAAAAAACCACTTGAGTTACTCAAGTGGTTTTTCTTTTTCATTCCCTTAGTCTATCAAGTTTCTTGCATCTCTACAAGGCGTCGATAATAACCGTTGAGGGCAAGCAATTCATCATGTGTACCCTTCTCTACTATCTCTCCTTCATGCAATACACAGATGACATCTGCATTGCGAATTGTACTCAAACGGTGTGCAACTACAATAGTGGTACGATCTTTCATCAAATGCTCCAATGCCTCCTGCACTAACTTCTCTGACTCTGTATCCAAAGCAGAAGTGGCCTCATCAAGAATCAAGATTGGTGGATTCTTTAATATCGCACGAGCTATCGAAATACGCTGACGTTGTCCACCGCTGAGACGAGAGCCACGATCGCCAATAGTGGTTTGATACTGGTCAGGCGTAGCCATAATAAAATCATCCGCATTAGCTATACGAGCTGCCTCTCGAACCTCATTCATAGTAGCATGTTCCACACCGAAAGTGATATTATTATAGAACGTGTCATTGAACAGTATTGCCTCTTGATTGACATTACCCATTAGTGCACGCAAATCAAACGTTTTCAGTTCGCGAATATCTACACCGTCTATCGTAATTCGTCCGTGCTGAGGATCATAGAAGCGAGGTATCAAATCCGCCATCGTGGTTTTACCGCTACCTGATTGCCCAACCAAAGCCACCGTCTGACCTTTGTGAATATCCAAACAGATATGTTTGAGCACCTGACGATCAGATTGATATGCAAAACACACATCCTCATAACGAATCACAGATTGAAAGTTTATTATTTGTTGAGGATTATCCACCTCTTTAATATTGGATTCTGCATCTAAAATTCGATCTATTCGCTCTAAAGACGCCATACCACGACGAATGCCATAAGTGGCTTTGCTAAGGTCTTTGGCAGGATTGATGATTGAATAGAAAATAACTAGGTAATAGATAAACATCGCAGCATCTATATTGGAGTTATCACCCAATATCAATAGTCCACCAAACCACAGCAAGAGCGCTATAAGCGCAGTCCCCAAGAACTCCGAAACGGGATGTGCCAAATAATAACGACGATTGATACGATTGAATGTAGAACGTGTCTCGTTGATTAAAACTTGAAAACGCCGAATAAGTTTAGACTCCGCATTAAATGCTTTCACCACACGCAAACCACCCAAGGTCTCATCTATCTGCGTTAAAATCTCCGCATTCTGTTCTTGTCCATGTGTAGAAGCACGCTTGAGCGAACGACCTATGCGACCGATGAGCAACCCCGCTATAGGTAAGAGGATTAAGACGAAGAGAGTGAGTTGCCAAGATATGCAAAAGAGCGTAATGAGATAGACTAGAATCATTACAGGATCCTTAAACAGCATATCCAAAGTGGACATGATACTGGCTTCCACCTCATTTACATCATTCGTCATACGCGACATGACATCGCCTTTGCGTTCCTCAGTGAAAAAACCAATAGGCAAACTCACCACCTTCTTATACAATCGCGCGCGCAGGTCGCGCAACACGCCCGTGCGTATGGGAACCATATAATAGTTGGCTAGCCAAGCCGTCAGACACTTCAATCCAGTAAGAAGTACTAAACATGCTCCCAGTAATAGTAATACAAACGAAGCCCCTCTACTTTCTATGAGAGTTTGCAAATAGAAATACAGGTTATTCTTCAAGATCTCAAGCGTCTGTTGCAATCCCGATGCATCATGTAATGATACATAAGTCACATCTACCGTAGCAATACCAAACAACAATTGCAGTACAGGAATAATCGTTGCGAATGAAAATAGCGACAATATAGTAGATAACACATTGAATAACATATTCAATGCTACATACCATTTGTATGGAGGTAGAAACCGACGAAGAACTGAGAACATCTATTAATGAATTATATATTATGAATTTAGCAATGTTTCAATTTGCGAACATTCTCATCTACATATAGCAACACCGCTCGGTCAAATACCTCCTTATCCACACCTAAATCCGTTTGCATAGACAAAACAATCAGTTTTTCAGCTAGTTTGTCTATTAGCGGTGTATGCAACATACGCATATAGTCTTTCTCTGTTGTTACGACACAAGCATAATGGGCTGCATTATCAAGGATCATCTGTACATCCTTCTTGTTGAATACATGATGATCATTAAAAGCCAACAAATGCGTCTTTGGATATTGCTTCTTGAGATGTACCAATAGTGGTTCTGGATTCGCTATTCCAGCCACCAATAAAGGTGTACCCGGCAAATCCACAGCCTGATACTTGACCGAAGAGTAGCATAAATGCTGATAGGAAGCCAATTGCAACTGATTGCTAACAATCCGTCTTTCAATAGGTTGCATCGTACTAGGACACTTGGTTACCACTACTGCATTGGCACGACGACTTTCTGAAGGTAGATCACGCAAAGTGCCACGAGGCAACATATAATCATTGACATAAAGACGGTCATATGCAGTTAGCAGAATATAAAAACCACAACGCAAATGACGATGTTGGAATGCATCATCCAAAATGACGCATTGCAATTTGGGGAACAAGTGACGTAGTCGCTTGATACCTTCTACCCGATTGGCACAAACTGCCACAGGCACATCAGGAAAATTCTGATGAATCTGCAAGGGTTCATCCCCAATCGTTCGGGCTGTATCAGTCGGACGTACTAGCCTGAAACCTGATGTTTTTCTACCATAACCACGCGATAGAACTGCTACTTGGTATTTACCAGACAACAGACGAAGCAAGTACTCGGTCATAGGAGTTTTACCTGTGCCTCCTACGGCTAAGTTACCCACACCAATCGTGGGAATGTCCACCTCTTGCGAAGGAAGAATACGCTCATCATAAAGCACATTGCGCACCCAAACGACTACGCTATATAGCCAAGATAGCGGCGTAATTATGATAGAAAACAATGATTTCAAAATCCTTAATACTTAACTCAAAATTCTTAATTACCAAATCGTCACTTCTGGCATAAGTGCCATAATACGTGGTTTAGCAGCGAACTCGCGTACCTTCATCACCAAGCGTTCCTCTGGGGTAGTAGTGTCGAACATCTTTAACATCTCTTGCAAAGGATCTGTCTTCTCTGGATAAGTAACTAATTCGTATTCACCCAATTGAGCTAATTCAACTGCTTTATCAATAGCATCATTGATATTACCCAAACTATCCACTAACCCAATCTCCAACGCATCTTTACCAAGCCATACACGACCCTCGCCGATTTTCTTGATCTCATCTTGTGTCATATCACGACCAGCGGCGCAACGACGGGTAAAGAGGTCATAGCCACGCTCTACCATGTTTTGCATGAGTGCCATTTCTTGAGGATTCATACCTTTGTAAATTGCATTGATATTCAAAGATGAATGTTTGTTGGTAGAAACTCCATCTATATCCAAACCGACTTTATCAAGGAGTTTATTGAAGTTAGGAACTGTACCAAAGATACCTATTGAACCCGTCAATGTAGTAGGCTCAGCATAGATATAATCGGCATTGCAAGAGATATAGTAGCCACCCGAAGCCGCATAGTCACCCATAGAAACAACCACAGGCAGACCTTTGTCTTGCAACATCTTCATCGCATGCCATATTTGTTCGCTTGCATCAGCACTACCACCAGGACTATTTACGCGAAAGACTACTGCTTTCACATCGTCATCCTCATAGATTTTCTTGATGGTTCTCAGGATCTTACCTTCAACGATACCCTCCGCACCTTCGTCCACGATAGCACCTTCCGCATAAAGGACTGCCAGTTTGTCTGTTGCTTCCACTTTGCTGCGCTCCACATTGGTCATCTTACTGTTAGACAGTTGTTTGTAATCTTTTGTGCCCGCGTAAGTGCGCAAAACGCTATCCATTTCTTGGATATACACCAATGAGTCCACAAAGTTGTAGGTAAGGTATTTCTCTTGTGGTTGTAATGACATACACTCGTCTGCGTATGCATGCAACTGCTCAGGCGTGATTTGACGACTTTGTCCTACAGCCGCTTTCATTTCGCTCCAAATACCACCGATGTATTGCTCGGTTTGTTTACGGTCAGCCTCTGACATAGATGTGCGGAAGTAAGGCTCTACAGCCGACTTGAAAGTACCCACTTTAAGGATTTGCATCTCTAAACCAATTTTCTCAAAGAGGCGAGTGTAGTACTCTTTTTGTGCGCTCAATCCATCCCAAGCTAACGAACCAACAGGATTGAAGAATATTCTATCTGCCACAGAAACAATGTAGTAGTTAGTTTGAGAATACGAATCCGAATAAGCGATAACGAACTTACCTGATTGTTTGAAATCAAGGAGCGCATCACGTAGTGCCTTGGCAGAAGCAGGTCCCGCAGCGAGTGAACCGCCTTTGAGGTATATACCCAACACCTTGTCGTTGTCTTTTGCCAAAGCGATATTGTTGAGTAAGTCGTTCAACCCGACAGTGGTAGTGGATTGACCATAGAGCTCACCCATAATGGAGTTGAATGGATTCTCTTCAGTCGCTTGTTCTACCAAACTACCCTTCAAATCAATACGATAGATAGTGTTCTCCTCCAATTTAGTGGTTGGTGTGGACATCATATCGCCCATCATCCATCCTAATATTCCGCAGAATAAGAAATATACACCAATACCAACAAGAGTTTTGCCTAAGCAACCCATTTTCTTACGAGGTTCTCCCTCATTCTTCACAAAAAGTGCCATAATATTCAATTATTAAATTGTTAATTCTTCAGTATAATCTCATCTCGTTGCCGTGTTTATCCCATACAGGACAGTGTTACACCACGCCTTTACGGCTTATTTAACTTAAAGGTCTTTCGGTGATAAGGCGTAATGCCATATTGTCGTATTGCCTCGTAGTGTGCTTTGGTGGGATAGCCCATATTCGTATCCCAATGATACTGTGGATATTGCTCGTGTAAGCGCAACATATACTCGTCTCGATATGTCTTAGCCAGAACACTCGCCGCCGCTATGGAGAGGTATTTGCCATCTCCTTTGACCACCGTGCGTGCGGGTATCTCCATCACTTCTCCTTCGGGGATATAGGGGCGCCATTTATTGCCATCTACGAGTATATGTTGTGGTCTAATAGTCAGTTTATCCAACGCGCGTTGCATGCCTGTGATGGATGCTTTGAGGATATTGATTTGGTCTATCTCCTCTGCCGAAACCTCAACCACAGCCCATGCTGTAGCGTATTTCTCTATTAGTGGACGGAGATAGGCACGCTGTTTATCGGTCAGTTTTTTGGAGTCATCTAGGAGTTCTAACCACTCCGCATGAGTAGGATTATCTAGTACCTCTTTGCTCCACACTACTGCCGCAGCAAACACACTTCCTGCTAATGGTCCACGTCCAGCCTCATCGCAACCCGCTTCTATCACATCTTCTATGCAATACTTCTCCAACATCCCACTTTCTTACTTAAAACGGATAACCAATCGCAAAATGCAATGCCATATCTTGTTTCATATTCAATCCATTACCCACGGTACGCCATTGTGTACCTGCATTCGCTCCGTACAAACGACTAGGATCATAGAGTTTCACGCCAAAATCCACACGGAACACAAAGAAGGTAAAATCCAATCGCAAACCTACTCCGTATGCCAGAGCTATCTGTTTGTAGAATTCATTCCACTTGAACACACCATAAGGTTGTGCCTCATAATCAAACACCGTCCAAATATTTCCAGCATCCACAAAAGCCGCCAACTCAATAATCGACCACACTTTTGCTCGGTATTCCACATTGAGGTTCAAACGAATATCTCCAGACTGATTATTCACATCTATCCTATTGCCATCACCTTTGTATCCACCTGGCCCCAAAGTACGAGCAGCCCATCCACGCACGCTATTCGAACCACCTGCAAAATAACGCTTCTCAAACGGAATGGTCTGAGAGTTGCCATAAGGTATTGCCACTCCTATGTCGGCATGCCATACCAAACGATGACGTGGACGAATGATATGATTGTACGTCACAGACAAGTCCGCCTTGGCAAACTGTGAGAATTGGGTGTTTAGGAAAGTGTAATTTCCCGACTCCTCATCTATTTGGAACTTCAGCGGTTTGGCGAGCAATCGCAACAAGTTGCCTGCTGTTTCTATATTGTAGTTTACATTCACGAACGAACGATATGGCTGACGAGCACGATAGGTCGTGAAACTACCAGCATAACCTAGACCTACGATAAAGTGATTCTCGTAGGAGTATTTCAATATATTCGTGGACTGCAAGAACTGCTCACGAAAAGCATCACTGATCCAAGGCAGATAGACATAACTGATATCCAACAAGCGGAACTGATGGCTTAACCCTATACGTGGCTGATTCAAGCGATAATCCAATCCTGCATTGAAGATTGAGCGCTGATATTCATCGGGACGATTTTGATAGTTATACCCCACATCCACAGACAAATCAATTGGAAAACGCAATTGAGCCGTCGCCTTGGCTTCCAATGCGCGACCGCCATCCTGACGCCACTCATAACTAGCACGACCATCCATTGAAAACTCCTCAGCTCCCCGGAATAAGTTCCGATTTACATACCCTACTCCCGCAGCTATACCCCAATCGCCAGCAGAATACGTACCCTCTAACTCCGCAGAGAATGAATTCAATTTATTACGAGATAAGACGATATGACAATCCAACTCATCTGCTGATACGGGCTCAAAACTAATATCCACATACTTTACAGGAGCCAACTGATTCATCCTAGCGTAAGTTCGCTCGACCAAGCGCTCATTATAACGGGATCCAGGACGAATTGGACAATTGCGAACCAACACTTGTTCACGTAGTAGTTTCTTACCTATCCATGTGAATACATAACCTTTTTTAGTAGAAGACAATATCTCTTCACCATCAGGTATATGTTCCAAATCATAATCAATATAAAAATGCACATTCGCTATCTTATACTGACGGAACAATCTTTCTTTCTCTTCGGGTGTCATTTGCTCCACATAGGGCTGCAAACACATTTTCACATCCACACGCTGTTGCTTGTACAAACTATCTACCTCATATCTTATACACTCCGCATCAAAATAGAAATACCCCCTACTGCGCATCGCACTAGCCACGCGCTGACGCTCTTGGTTCAGTAGGTCTGCATCAAACTTCTCGCCAGCACGAACGAGTACATTGCGATCGTTCTGAGCGATATTATACAGATCAGTTTGCTTAAAATTCACCTTATAATTGCCGATTAGATAGGGTTCGCCTGCTGTCACATGGTAGGTTAGATTCACTTTGCGACCTTTCATCGCCATACTAGTATCAACTTGTGCACGGAAATATCCTTTATTGTTCATCGCACGCGCTAGCTGAATCATGCTAGCATCGGCCATTTCTGGAGAAAAAATCACAGGAGCTTCGCCCACTTTCCGAGCGTTCTTACTAGTCCATTTGGTGGTATCAAGTGAAGCGGTATTGTATATACCCAATTGCAACTTCCAAAATCCCAAAATCTCGGTATTTTGTTTCTGTTGAACATATTTCATCAGATCCGTTCCTAGTACCTCTTTGGTGTCTTCCACTTTCACTTTCACATCATTGAGCAGGTATTGCCCTTGTGGGACAAATTTCACCGCATTACACGCCGAAAGCAGGAAGACCATTGTCACCCCAAAAAAACATTTTATTTCTCGCCTAGTACTCATATTTACAATAATTCGTGCAAAGGTACAAAAAATATCGCACACGCACAAGAAAATAAAAGTATTTTTTCACAAAAAAATATTTTACTTGCATATGTGTAAAAAAATCAGTACTTTTGCACAAAATTTGGGATAATATCCCCTTTACAACAACCAAAATAGCATTATATTGTTGAAAATGAAAAGAATACTCCTTATTTTGTGCATTTTATTCCAAGCGACTATTAGCACCTATGCCATCGACAAACAAGTTTTGGCAGACACACTTACCCAAATCGCTCAATCACACGCCTATGTGGGCAAAGTGACGGTCAGTCGCATACGCGTTCGCAATAGTCATATCCATGTCTATACCAACGCGACCTTGAGTCATATATCGTTCACTGCCTCCGAAGTGCGCGACATACGCTCATTAGTGAGCCAGTTGGTATTGGGTAACAACCAAGGTAAAGTAACCATCTATAGCGAAAACATGGAACTAGGTGAACTTATCACTAATAAACACAAGACTCGTCCATCGAATATGCGCTATACGTTGGATCAAGTGCCTGCATGGGTACGCAACATTTCACACCCTTATTCCACTCATAACGGTCTGTCAGGCAAGCACATAGCATTATGGGGAAGCCACGGTCGCTACTACCATCAGACCATGGAACAATGGCTCTGGCAGCGGGCTAAATTATGGACCACTGTAGAGGATGTCTATACCTCATCCTATACCATGCCATTTCTCGTGCCAATGCTAGAAAACGCAGGAGCCGTGGTAGTACAGCCGCGCGAACGTGACACCCAAGAGGTGGAAGATGTAGTGGATGAGATTGAGGCGATTAGGCGATTAGGCGAAGAGGCGAAAGACAAATGGGTAAAAGGCGAAGGCACTGGTTGGGGAGAAGATAACGATGAAGTACTACTAGAAGGCGAGAATCCATTTGAGAAAGGCGGATATATGGTTGCACCTGTAAGCAGCAAGGAGACAATCCTATTGCGTTACACCCCCCATCCATTGCCTACTGGTCTGTATGCTGTATACGTATCCTATAAGAGTCTGCCTAATAGCACCAAAGCAGCCAGATATACCGTTGTACACCGTGGACAAAAGACCGAGTTTGAGGTCAACCAACAAATGGGTGGTGGCACCTGGGTTTACCTCGGTACGTTTGCCTTTGATTCGGACCCAAATAACAATTACGTGACACTCAGTAACGCAGGCAAAGGCAATGTCGTAGTCACAGCCGATGCTGTGAAATTTGGTGGCGGTATAGGTAATGTAGCTCGGTATCCACAACCCGACAAAGTGGAGAATACTCCATCCTCGCAAGATATTAAACTACGTGAAACAGAGGTAGATAGCGTACAACTATTAGCTAACCAACAATGGGCTGAAACGAGCGGTATGCCTCGCTATTTAGAGGCAGCACGCTACTGGATGCAATACGCAGGTATCCCTGATAGTATCTACAATTACACGGCTAGCCGCAATGACTATACCGATGACTACTGCTGTCGTGGTATGTGGGTCAACTACCTCGCTGGTGGCAGTCAAGCCAACCCTAAGCAAGCGGGGTTGGGTGTACCTTTGCACCTGAGTCTAGCATTCCACTCCGATGCAGGTGTGAAACGAGACAGTATCATCGGAACACTGATGATCTACACCGATTTTGACAATGATAAGAGCAAGACCTACCCTACGGGTGTAAGCCGTCAATTGGCTCGCGATTATGGTGATTATATGCAGTCCCAGATCGTCAACGACGTGCGTGCGCTGTATGCACCTCACTGGATGCGCCGTCATTTGCAAAACTCCTCCTATGCCGAAGCACGTTACCCAAAAGTGCCTGCAGTATTGCTAGAATTGCTCTCTCATCAGAACTACGACGATATGCGATACGGACTAGATCCTCGTGTGAAGTTCACTATCTCACGTGCGATATACAAAGGTATGCTCCGTTTTATCCATGCACAATACGGAACCGAACTAGTGGTTCAACCACTGCCCGTACAGCAGATGGCCATGAAGCGATTAGGCGAAAGGCTTGAGATAAGTTGGGAGGCAACTGAGGATGTATTAGAACCTACGGCTAAGCCTACTTACTATGTTGTTTATACCCGCCAGGACGATGGCGATTGGGATAATGGTGTACGTGTTAAGAACAAATCCTACACCTTCACACCCACACCTGGTACACGCTATGATATCAAAGTGCAAGCAGGCAACGCAGGTGGTGTCAGCATGCCTAGCGAAGTGCTCTCTGCCTACTTTGCCCCTGAGGAGAAAGGACGTGTACTCGTGCTCAATGCATTTACTCGTGTGAGTGGACCAGACTGGTTTGAGGATAGTACCTACGTAGGTATTCATCCACGAGGTCATGGCGTAGGTTATGGCAAGGATATCTCTTATATCGGTGAGCAGTTTGACTTTGACACCCGCCATCCATGGATCACCGACGACGAATGCGGATGGGGGTCTTGCTACTGTGACCAACAAGCCACATTGACCATGGGTAACACCTTTGACTATCCCGTACTGCACGGCAAAGCATTAGCTGAAATGGGCTACTCCTACATCAGCGCTAATGCCTATGCCATTGACACCATTGCTGATGTGGATGCAGTGGACTTGATTATGGGCAAACAGAAACTTACCATCCTCGGTACCGATACTGCCTTCAAGAGTTTTACTCCTGAATTGCAAAAAGTGGTAGCCAATTATCTGGCAAAGGGCGGTAACCTATTGGTGTCTGGCGCATATATCGCAAGCGATATGCAGAGTCCAGAAGACAAAGCATTCGTTAAGAATCAATTGCACTATACCTACCGCTGCAACCACGCTAGCGAGCAAGGTAGTCTGGTGGTTAACCGCCGCGTATTATCGCCAGCTACATACACTTTCCAATCTGCTCCTAATGCCGAACATATCCATACCGAGAATCCCGATTGTATTCTCCCAGCCGATGGTGCACAAGCCGTGGCTAAATATGCGGACACCCAACTCAATGCGGCAGTAGCATACGACGGAGCAGAAAATCAAAAAGGCAAAACCCTCGCTTGGGGATTCATGCTCGAGAGCACACAGGATTTCAACACACTATACAAAGATTGTATCAGTTGGCTTTTTAGATAGTTTATAAACAATATGAAAAAGAAAAAATTACCTTTATTAGAAAATATTGAAATTACGGGTATCGCTGCCGAAGGCAAAGCCCTCACACGTGTGGACGACATGGTACTCTTCGTACCATACTGCGTACCTGGCGATATAGTGGATATACAAGTCACTCGCAAAAAACACTCCTTCATGGAAGGTCGTGTGGAGCGTATAGTTACTCCCTCCCCTACCCGATGCGAGCCTCGTTGTAAGCACTACGGCGAATGCGGTGGCTGCAAGTGGCAGATTCTCCCATACGAAGAGCAACTCCGCCACAAACAACAGCAAATCGTGGATAACCTCACCCGTATCGGTAAGGTAGAACTGCCAGAGATATCCCCTATCCTCGGTAGCCAAGAGATATACGAGTATCGCAACAAGCTCGAGTTCACTTTCTCCGACCGCAAATGGCTCAGTTGGGACACGATCCGCGCAGCTGGTGGACTAGAGAACCTAGACAACACCCACGGACTAGGATTCCATATCCCCAACTGTTTTGATAAGGTGCTCGACATCACCGAGTGCCACCTCATGCCTGACATCAACAACCGCATCCGCAACGGCGTTCGCGACTTCGCACGCCAGCTAGGTATCACTTTCTATAATGAACACGCGCACGAGGGACAACTGCGTACCCTCATCCTCCGTTCCAACCACAAAGGAGAAATCATGCTTATTGTCGTATGGGCAGACGAACCTGATATGCGCGTGATGGAGTACTTGCGCGATGAGTTCCCTGAAATCATTAGCCTACTCTATGTGGTCAATCGCAAGTTCAACGATACCATTGGCGACCAAGAGGTGCATGTCTTCCACGGTCAAGACCACATAATGGAGCAGATGGAGGATTTGCAGTTTAAGGTAGGTCCTAAATCCTTCTACCAAACCAACACCCTGCAGGCATACGAGTTGTATAAAGTAGCGCGTGAGTTTGCAGGATTAACAGGCGAGGAACTCGTCTTTGACCTCTATACAGGTACGGGTACAATTGCCAATTTCGTGGCACACCAAGCCCGCCAAGTGATTGGTATTGAGTATGTTCCAGAAGCGATAGAGGACGCGAAAGTGAATGCGAAGATTAATAATTTGGACAACACGCTTTTCTTCGCGGGCGATATGAAGGATATTCTTAATGAGGATTTTATTGCTCAGTACGGTCGTCCTGATGTGATTATCACAGACCCTCCGCGCGCAGGTATGCACGAGGATGTGATCAACACGATATTATTTGCCGAGCCTAAGCGTATAGTATATGTGAGTTGTAACCCAGCTACGCAGGCACGTGATTTGAATATGCTCGATAGCAAATACCGCGTTGTGAAGGTGCAACCAGTAGATATGTTCCCACACACGCACCACGTAGAGAATGTGGTATTGCTAGAGATTAAGGATTAAACGATTATGTTCACATTGCTCACGATATTCTTTTTGCAGTTCGTCAATAAGGCGGGCTCTGATATCGTGTGCCTCAGTCCTGTGGCACAACAGATGCGTGTGGAAAGAGGAATAACTATCGACTCGCTCGATTATGCCGTATCACCCCTATACCTAGACTCTATTAGCCGCCTTGGAGCCGAAGTATTACACACCTCACGCTGGTTCAACGGAGCAACAGTGAAGGCAAACGAACAAACGATCCAATCCATAAAACAATGCACATTTGTGGACACCATCTACCTCACACGGACAGATCAAGATCTCTCCGTTATCCCTCCATTATCCCTCCGTAAAAGAGAAGTGATAATAGGCGACAGGCAAGAGGCGAATGGCGAGGGGTTAGAGCAATTGGCACAACTTAACCTCCTCCCCCTGCATCAAGCAGGTTACAAAGGCAAAGGCATACGCATTGGCGTAGCCGATGGCGGATTCTACAATGCCGACACCTTGGAATCCTTACCACGGGGAAAACAATGGTTGGGATATGCCGACTTGACTGACAGCCAACACGATTTCTTCGGTCCTGAAGGCAACCATGGCACACTATGTCTATCAGCCATCATGGGACAACAAGAAAATTATCAAGGCGCAGCTACACAAGCAGAGTACTTCCTGTTTAGAACAGAAGAACACCATACCGAAAGTCCTAAAGAGATAGATAACTGGGTAGCAGCCATCGAAATGGCAGACTCGTTAGGTTTGCATATTGTCTCTACCTCATTGGGATATACCACGTTTGATCAAGAGCATTTCAATTTTGCGTACGACGATATGGACGGTCGTACTTCCCGCGGCGCACAAGCCTCACTCATAGCCGCCCGCAAGGGGATGTTGCTCGTAACAGCGATGGGCAACGAAGGGAACAAGGATTGGCATTACCTCTCTACTCCAGCCGACGCGGACAGTATATTGAGCGTAGGTGCCGTGAACCAAGACGGACAAGCAGGTATATTCTCATCATTTGGCCCATCAGCGGATGGAAGAGTCAAACCCGAAGTATGCGCTATGGGCGAAGGGACAGCACTCATCAACCCTGCCGACAACACCCTCATAAAAGGCAATGGCACATCCTTTGCTTGTCCGCTCATAGCAGGCATGGCTGCTAGTCTATGGTCAGCTCTACCTAATGCTACCAACATGGAGATACGTGAGATCATCCTCCGTTCATGCGACAGATACAATCAACCAGACATGCAATTGGGATACGGAATACCCGATGTGTGGAAAGCGTATACAAGCGTAACAACCCCCACACACACTTTAACTCTCAACCCTCAACTCTCAACTCGTAAGATTATTCACAACGGACAACTATATATCCTACATGATGGAAAGAAGTATAATGTTATGGGTTATAGGTTATAAGTAAAAGATTATGCGAAGAAATATACACGAAATAACTCCAACTACCACATCCTACGAGATGGGTCTCAAGCGCGTGCTACTCTCTGCCAACGAAAGTGGCTGTAGTATCACACAGATCGCGGTCATTGACCTCAAAGCAGGCGAAAAGAGTGCGATGCATATCCACCCCGACTTGCAAGACGTGTTTTATATCCTAGATGGCACGCTAGAAGTGACCATCAATGGACAGAACAATCTCTGCCACAAGGATGATTTCATCTTCATTGAGCACCTACAAACCTACCAACTACATGCCATTACCGATGTGCAAATGTTGGCCATGGGATGTGTCATTGAGTCGCAACGTACCAAACTCTACCCCATGCTCTTTGAACCCAACCTACACACCAAAGTGTGGGGAGGAGAACAATTAGCGATATGGAAAAACCTACCCCACCAACAGCACGTAGGCGAGAGTTGGGAAGTGTCGGCTGTACCGTCTGCACCATCCGTCATCACCAATGGCACATGGGCAGGATATCCTCTCACCGAAGTGGTTAGCAAAATGCCTGATGCTATACTAGGCAAAACTGTAGCCAAACAATATCAAAACTTGCTACCCATCCTCGTGAAGTTTATCGACGCCAACGATGACCTCAGTATTCAAGTACACCCTGACAATGCCATGGCGCAACGCGAACACAACAAGATGGGCAAAAACGAGATGTGGTATGTACTCAGCGCCGAACCAGGAGCATGTATCTATGCAGGTTTCCAAGAGCAACTCACCGAACAAGAATACCAAACCCGCATCGCAGATGGCAGTATCATCAACGCCCTAGCCAAACACCACGTCAAGGCGGGAGATGTGTTTTATATCCCAGCTGGACGTGTACATGCGATTGGCAAAGGCATACGACTGTTGGAAGTACAACAATCTTCTGATGTTACCTATCGCATTTACGACTACGACCGATTGGACCTCAATGGACAACCCCGCGAACTGCATACCCAACTAGCCGCACAAGCACTAGACTATCAAGTATATAAGGAGTACAAAAATGACTACCAACAGAACATCAATACGGCTAATCTCTGCCTGGATACGGAGTATTTTACAGTCCGTGTAGTGGATTTGCAAGAACCGATGCGCCGCAATATGGTCAAGTACGACTCCTTTATCATTCAAACATGCGTCCAAGGTGAGTGTAAGATGCATATCCGCAGTACACATGACGAGATTACACTCCGAGAGGGTTATTCGTGCCTTATTCCTGCGGCGATTGCAGACTACGATATGATTCCGTTGACTTCTCAAGTCAAAGTGATCGAATCCTATATCAACAATAATACCCCAAGTCAGTTCCGTCGATTCATCTCACAATTCCTTCACATGACCAATGGGTAATTTTGAATTAAGAATTTTGAATTAAGAATTTTAACAAATATAAACATGACACGAGATCAAGAAATTTTTGACATCATCCGCCGAGAGCGCGAGCGTCAAACCAAAGGCATTGAACTGATTGCCTCAGAGAACTTCGTGAGCGACCAAGTAATGGAAGCCATGGGCAGTGTACTAACCAACAAATATGCCGAGGGTTATCCAGGCAAACGCTACTACGGAGGTTGCGAAGTAGTAGATGAGAGCGAGAATATCGCACGCCAACGTCTCTGCCAACTCTTTGGCGCAGAATACGCCAATGTACAACCACACTCTGGCGCACAAGCCAATATGGCAGTATTCATGGCATGCCTCAACGCAGGCGATACCTTCTTGGGACTCAACCTCAGCCACGGTGGTCACCTCAGTCACGGTTCACCAGTCAACTTCTCTGGACTGATGTTCAACGCATTGGAGTACAATGTAAAAGAGGATACAGGCCGTGTGGATTACGACCAGCTGGAGCAAGTAGCACGCGAGAACAAACCAAAACTCATCATCGCAGGTGCAAGTGCGTATAGCCGCGATTGGGATTATGCTCGTATCCGCAAAGTGGCAGACGAGATCGGTGCACTCTTTATGGTAGATATGGCTCATCCTGCAGGACTCATCGCAGCAGGCCTTTTGGAGAACCCTGTTAAACATGCGCATATCGTGACTTCTACCACCCACAAGACTCTCCGTGGTCCTCGTGGCGGTGTAATCTTGATGGGAAAAGACTTCCCTAACCCATGGGGCAAAACCACTCCTAAGGGCGAGATAAAGATGATGTCCGCATTGCTTGATTCTGCTGTCTTCCCAGGCACACAAGGTGGACCACTCGAACACGTGATTGCAGCCAAAGCAGTCGCATTCGGCGAGGCATTGACTCCAGAGTTCAAAGAGTATCAAAAACAAGTTCAACTCAACGCAGCAGCCATGGCTAAAGCATTGATGGAGAAGGGATACAAAATCATCTCTGATGGTACCGACAACCACTCTATGCTCGTAGACTTGCGCACCAAGTACCCAGAGTTGACAGGTAAAGTGGCAGAGAAAGCCCTCGTAGCAGCTGACATCACTACCAACAAGAATATGGTGCCATTCGACTCTCGTAGCGCTTTCCAAACTAGCGGTCTGCGTTTTGGTACACCTGCTATCACAACCCGCGGTTTGAAAGAAGACAAAATGGCATGGATCGTAGAACTCATCGACCGTGTACTCGCTAATCCAGAGTCAGAGGAGAATATCGCAGCAGTACGCGCTGAGGTAAATGCCGAGATGGTGAAATACCCACTCTTTGCCTGGTAATCATGGCAGAGGATAAAAAACATATCACAGAACTCTCCAAGGGTATCTTCAAGGATAGGGGCAGTAAGTTCCTATCCTTTGCAGAACCCATCACGGACGAAGAGCAAGCCAAGGAACGCATCAAGTGGTACAAGAAAAAGTACCACGATGCGCGCCATGTCTGCTATGCATATCGATTAGGAGAAAACCTCTGGCGAACCAAAGACGATGGCGAACCTCATGGTACAGCAGGTATGCCTATTCTGCGTAGCATAGACGCACAAAATCTAGATAATATCCTAGTGGTAGTCGTGCGCTATTTCGGCGGTACACTATTAGGCACAGGCGGACTGATGGTCGCCTACCGAGAAGCCACCAAGGATGCCCTCAATAATGCCACCATTGAATAATATGACTACAGCTATTTTCCCAGGGAGTTTCGATCCCTTTACCATCGGTCATTACGACATCGTGATGCGTGGACTTACGCTTTTTGATCAAGTCATCATTGGTATTGGTCATAATAGCAGCAAGCAGAGCACTTTCCCATTAGAAGAGCGTCTCCAAGCTATCCAAGAGGCTTTTGCCCATGAGCCACGCATAAAAGTTGAAGTGTATCAAGGACTGACCATTGATTTTGCCGCTGCACACCATGCACAATGTATATTGCGCGGAGTTCGTTCGATGCAAGACTTTGAGTATGAGCGAAATATAGCAGAAGCCAACAAGCAACTATGCGGCATTGAGACCGTGCTGCTCTACACCCGTCCAGAGTACGCACATATATCCTCGTCGCTCGTGCGCGAACTATATGCCTATCACAAAGATATCACTCCCTACCTACCACCCCAACAATGAAACGACTCCTCATTCTACCTTTATTGTTGATGACTATGCAATTGTTTGCGCAGTCTACAACCACTCGTATAGATAAAAACCTAACCATCTATACCGATGTCATGCGTCAATTAGACATCAACTATGTAGATACCCTTAACTACGACGAACTCATCAAAACAAGCATCAATGCCATGCTTCGCCAAGTGGACCCTTATACCGTATATATCCCTAAGAGCGAAGCAGATAACCTCCGTATGATGACAGAAGGCAAATACGGCGGTATAGGATCGATTATTCTACAACGAGATAGCGATGTGTTCATCAGCGAACCATACGAACATATGCCAGCGGCCGAGGCAGGACTCTTGCCCGGTGACAAACTTCTGCGCGTGGACACACTAGACTGCCACGGCAAAACCACCAAACAGGTAAGCGACTGCCTACGCGGTAATCCTGGCACCCAAGTAGAAGTTACCATTCAACGAGATAAGCAGACACTCACCTACTCCATCACGCGCAGAGATATCCACCTACCTGCCGTATCATACTCCGCTGTTTATCAAGACTCTATAGCATACATCGCCTTCTCCGAGTTTACGCAAAACTCAGCACAGGAGTTGCTCATGTCGCTAGATAAATTGATGCAATCACACCGCATCAGCCACCTCATTATTGACCTACGAGGCAATGGAGGTGGTCTCATCGATGAAGCCGTACAAATCCTCGGATTTTTCCTTCCAAGGGGTACAGAAGTCGTTTCGACCAAAGGTAAAATCGAACGTGTTTGCCATTCATACAAGACCAAGACTTCACCTATCTTCCCCAAACTACCAATTATTGTCATGGTGGACAACCACTCTGCTTCTGCATCGGAGATTGTGGCTGGAGCACTACAAGATCTTAAGCGTGCCACTATTATCGGTCAACGCACATTCGGCAAAGGATTGGTACAAAACCTTCGCCCTATCGCCTACGGCGGACACCTCAAGGTAACAACATCTAAGTACTATCTACCATCAGGTCGTTGTATCCAAGCCATTGACTACGCTGAGCGTCAAAAGGGCAACCAACTACACAAAGATACTGCGGGTGGTATCATGCCGGATATTGTACTTTCAGACTCTAATAAGATAGATATTTGCTATAATCTCTACCGCGATCACCTCTTCTTTGACTACGCAACGATGTATCATCGCCGACATGCAACGATTGCTCCAGCCACGGAGTTTACACTCACAGATGAGGACATAGAGGATTTTTGTAAATTCCTAGATACCAAGGACTTCAAGTACGAAACAGAAACGGGTCGTTATTTCAAAGAACTCCTTGAAGTAGCGACAAATGAGGACTTAGACTCAACTACCATGGCTTCACTTAAGGCCCTCCAACCACTCCTCACCATGGACTATCGCCAAGCCATTGAGCGCAACCGCGAGGAGATAGAGGAATGGTTAGGTAGCGAGATCGTCAAACGCTATTACTACCAGCGTGGTTACAATGCCTACATACTCCGCTTCGATCCCGAACTCAAACGAGCTATCCAGGAAATAACCAAACAAAAACCATAGAGTTAAGTTTCATTAGCCCCTCTGCTAGTCAATATCATAATAAACAAACAAGGACGCAATCACTTGCGTCCTTGTTGATAGATTGGCTTTTGGCCTTTAGCCTAATCGCTAATTACTTTTTAAAATAGCGGTTGTACAAGCCCTCGAAGCCTTTGCCGTGACGAGCCTCGTCCTTAGCCATCTCGTGTACGGTGTCGTGGATAGCATCCCAATCCATTGCTTTTGCACGCTTAGCAATACGGAGTTTGTCGTCGCAAGCACCAGCCTCAGCCATCATACGTTTCTCGAGGTTCTCCTTAGTGCTCCAAACCACCTCACCAAGCAACTCAGCGAACTTAGAGCAGTGTTCAGCCTCTTCCCAAGCATAGCGCTTGAATGCCTCTGCGATTTCTGGATAACCCTCGCGATCAGCTTGGCGTGACATAGCGAGATACATACCTACCTCAGTTGCCTCACCCATAAAGTGAGCATTGAGGTCCTTTATCATCTCCTCATCTGTATCTTTAGCAACGCCGATGATGTGCTCGCATGCAAATGCGATACCAGCTGACTCATCAACTTCCTTCCATGTTACTACTTGTTTGCATTGTGGGCAACGCTCTGGAGCAGGTGCACCTTCGTGTACATAGCCGCAAATTGGGCAAATAAATTTCTTGTTCATCGTAATTATTTATTAAAAGGTTATACTTCAATTTTGATGCCTTTGCATCCACAAATAGCAACACAAAAATCGTGCCAAAAAAAAGCCAATATAAATAAATTTTTGTCTAAATAATCAAAAATTATTTAATTTTCCAAGGGATGATACATCCAAAGAGCCAATAGCGAAGGATTTTATAAAAAGATAGACGTTCCATAGATGTGTACTTAGGCGTATGAGATACTGTGTTAGGGTAATCGAGATGATACGATATGCCAATTGATGATAAGGAAAAGATTCTTCAAATAACTTTTCCTATTATTTTGGTAATCCAAGTAATAAGCGTGCTCCCACACATCAATAACCAATAATGGAGTCAAGTCATACTGCAATGGATTTTCACCATTCGGTAGAGACAAAATCTTAAGTTCTCCCTCCTTGTTAATGGCAAGAAAAGTCCATCCCGATCCAAAGAAGGTAGATGCCGCTTTGTAAAGTTGTTCTAACATTATATCAAACGAACCAAAAGACTGCTCAATTAAGAACAAAAACTCTCCCGATGGGCGTTTGGCATTGATACTCGGAGCCAATTGCTCAAAGAAAAGCATGTGATTGAGCACCTGTCCTGCATTATTGGCAATCGGGCCCTCAGGTGCTTTGCATACTAATTCATTCAGCGATAGCCCTTCATATTTTGAGCCATCAACTAGTTGATTGAGATTATCCACGTAGGTACGAAAATGCTTCCCGTAGTGGAAAGAGAGTGTCTGTTGGCTCATCATAGGAGCCAAATCTCCAAGTTGGTATCCCAACTCAGGCAGTTCATAGTGAAACTTTGTCATAGTTGTTTAGATTTAAAATAGGGTTTGTTATAAAAATAAAGTGCAGCACCCTTGTGCTACACTTTACTGATATCAAATATCGTGCCAAATGATTATCTTGTGCGTGAACCTCCGGAAGAGCCTGTTCGCATGGTACTCGAACCACCAGAAGAGCGCATTGAACCAGAACCTGATGAACGCATAGAGGAACCTACACTGGATGAACGTACGGTAGATGTACTAGATGAACGCATCGTGGAGTTCGTACTAGAGGAACGGGTGGATGTACTACTCGAGCGAGTTACAGATGGCGTTGTACTGCGTGATGTAGTAGCAGTAGAATTGGTACGAACCGTTGTTGTAGTTGAACGCGAAGGTGTCGCTACGGAAGTATTGGTACGGGTTGTACTAACACTACGAGTGGCTGTCGGTGCCGCAGTAGCACGAGTGGCCGTGGTAGCAGTACGGGTAGCTGTACCACGAGTAGCAGCAGAACGGGTAGCAGTCGATGTGGAAGCTACACGAGTGGCTGTAGAAGTATTAGCAATACGACCAGAAGTAGTAGCAGTACGTACATTAGAACTACCATAAGTGCGATTCATAGAAGACGACTGACGACCTGTAGTTGTCGATTGACGAGTAGCAGTTGGTTGTGCAATGCGTGTGCGCGAACCATTAATATCACTAGCTTGGCGCATTGTCGTTCTTCTATTCTGCTCAATAGTG
Source organism: Paludibacteraceae bacterium (assembly GCA_045119815.1). GTDB lineage: Bacteria > Bacteroidota > Bacteroidia > Bacteroidales > Paludibacteraceae > Colicola. The sequence goes on from JBGVEC010000005.1 coordinate 23,301, forward strand.
CGAGCATTGGTTATATTACGCGATGCATTACGAGTAGCAAATGAGCGCTCTGGATGACGAGTGGCAAAATCATTACGTCCTACATGCTGATGCATTGGGTGATAGTGTGGATGGTGATGATGCCCTGTGCGATAAGAGCAAATAGGATAATGATAGTGGTGCCAATAGCAATGATCCCAATATATAAAAGGATCTACGCAATAGTATGGTCTCCACCAATGAGGATAATATCCCCAGTAGTATGGCGAATGCCAACATACCCATGATGCACCCCAAAACCAATCATATATAAGAGGTCTGTAAATATATACAGGCTCAATGATATAGTTGGTTCCATAGATATACTCGTCACCTATTACTTGTACCGTAATAGACTGAGTCTTCTCATCTTTCTCTACAAAAATAGATGCGACATCTTGGTAAATATCCCTTGCTAACACAGCTTGTATAACCACCAAATGGCGATTATTATCTGCAGTTTCGATCACGCGCAAATAATCCACCTCTCCGTCGCCATTGAGATCAAGGTTAGAGAAAGCTGAGTCTGGGTTATTGAGCAGTTGCTCAAATTGTTCAAGATCTTTGGCTTGACCAAAGAGCGTCGCAACAGTTTTCAAATCGAGATTCTCCGAAATATCGAACGATGTGGCTGTCACCGTAACGGTCTCATCTGCATAAGACGAGATAGGAATCATTAAACTAGAACAAATAGCCAATAGCAAAAATAATACCTTTTTCATAATTAGACTAAATTTAGATTGTGATGCATTTTCTCCTTTTTAGTTCGCATATAGCGTAAGTTATATGGATTAGGAGTGATTTCTATTGGTATATTTTCTACAATTTCTATGCCAAAGCTCTCTAAGCCTACTCGTTTAATCGGGTTGTTGGTCATCAAACGGAGTTTTGATGCACCCATTTGTTGTAGGATTTGCGCCCCTACCCCATAGTCACGTTCATCAGGTTGGAAGCCCAAATGAATATTTGCCTCCACTGTATCTTCTCCCTGTTCTTGCAGTTTGTAAGCGCGTATCTTATTCATCAATCCGATACCTCGTCCTTCTTGATTGAGATAAACGATAATACCTTTGCCCTCCTTATCGACCATTTGCATTGCCTTGTGGAGTTGCTCTCCACATTCACAACGTTTAGAACCAAAGATATCGCCAGTCATGCAAGACGAGTGTACGCGACACAATATAGGCTCATTAGGTTGCCACTCACCTTTCACCAACACAATATGTTCTAATCCATTGCTCAGTTGACGGAATGGAGTAAGCATAAAATCACCAAACTCCGTAGGTAGGCTAACCGTTTCACCACGCTCTACAAGAGCCGTTGAGAGTTGAGAGTTGAGAGTTGAGAGTTGAGAGTTGGCATCCTCCTGTTCTTTCATTCTATAGGCTATAAGATCCTTGATTGATACGAGGCTCAGACCATATTTCTCTGATACTTTCTCCAAATCAGGCATACGCGCCATAGTACCATCCTCATTCATAATTTCAATTAATGCAGCCACTGGTTGCAACCCAGCCAATCGTGCTAAATCCACCGCAGCCTCCGTATGTCCTGCACGCTTGAGTACGCCGCGCTCTTGTGCATAGAGTGGATTGATATGACCTGGACGACCAAAGGTTTCTGGTTTGGAAGCAGGATCAGCCAAAGCACGAATAGTGGCAGCACGATCTTCCGCACTCACTCCCGTAGAACATCCTTCTAGTTTATCAACAGTCACGGTAAAAGGTGTACCGAGCATCGAAGTGTTATTAGATACTTGGTGCATCAAACCCAAGTCAGCACAACGACTCTCTGGTAGTGGCACACATAGCACACCACGACCATGTTGAAGCATAAAATTAACTTTTTCAGGGGTTATTTTTTCAGCAGCGATAATAAAATCACCCTCATTTTCACGATCTTCGTCATCGACAACAATCACGAATTTACCCTCGCGAATATCTTCAATCGCTTTTTCAATTGTATCCATATATATATTGTTATTGTTTTCAAACGATGCCAATATTTCATCCACGCTTCAGGGTTAAATAGCGCAGAGTCTGTAGCCGCTTTATATGTAAGGAATATTCCTATAGGCAAAAGAATCATAGAACTCAGCCACATTCCCGACCAGCAAGACCATAAAGCCTCTCGAGCCATCTTATATCCTGTATTATCAATAATATAATAGACAATAAACATCACCACGGATATTACCACAGGTGCACCTAAGCCTCCTTTACGAGTAATGGCGCCAAGTGGAGCACCAATAAAGAAGAATATCAGACATGCAAAAGCCAACGTAAATTTGCGATGCAATTCGATCTCGTGTTTGCGTATATATCGCTGATAATCATCCAACATCAACGCATTATAATCTACTTTATCCTTCTTCTCCTTAGCTTTATCCACCGCAGCAGAAATAGCTCGATACCGTTCGTCATCCGAAAAATGGGCATAGAGTGAATCTACATCATATTGACTATATTGCTTGGGATCACCCTCCCACATATCTACATTACGATTTTCCAGTCGCTCTCTTCCAAAATAATGTTTGGCAATAATCACCTCACTCTGTTCCTTACTTCGCTGATGTTCAAGCACTTGAACTGAATCAATAGACTCTATCAATCGTGCTACATCCTTTGCCACATGTTGATCTTGAAGGACATCTTCGTTGTAGCGATTGAAATCCATATCAAAATCTATCAGCAACTGCTTATGGGAGAAAGACTCTCTACGATATGGAATATTCTTTGTAGAACGTTGCTGTTTTTTATCTAAATTCTCAAACGACTCACCATTGTATAACTGTAAGAGCAAATACTTGTTGTCCTTCGTAAAATAGATCTGCCCAGAGTCTGCAACCATGACTTTTGCATTTTTAAATCCATCTGAATAGTCATAGATTGTCAGGTCATATAACATACCATTGTTGATGTTTTTGCTTCTAACCATTAGGTTATAACCATCTATTCCATCATAAAATTCCCCCACAGGGATATCTAATTCAGGCGACTTCTGCTTGAGCGAGAAAATGAGTGCCCACAATTTGACTTGAGACTTAGGAAGAATATTGTTAGAAAAGAAGAATGCTCCCACGGATATACAAGCAATGGTAATGGCTAATGGTCGCATGATACGGAATAGACTCACTCCAGCAGCTTTCATAGCGGTGAGTTCAAATTTCTCTCCCAAATTTCCAAACGTCATCAAGGATGCCAGCAATATCGCCAAAGGAAGCGCTAGGGGGACAACAGAAGTTGCAGCATAAACAAAGAACTCTGCTAACACCTTAATTTCCACACCCTTACCCACTAAATCCTTGACATGCAACCAAACAAACTGCATAAGCAGAATAAAAACGCATATCAAAAAGGTAATAGCCAACAACCCAAGAAAATTCTTGAGCAAATAGACATCTATTTTCTTCAGTCCTACTCTCACCGTTTATGCTATATCCCTACTTATTATCCTAAACTCTCACTGGTGAAACAAACAGGGAGAAGATCCTTGGCGCTTTCGAACACATAACATTCTCTATCTCCGTAGAGTAGCACTTTCATAGGTACGCCAAATCGATGTTCAGTTTCCAACATCACTTGTCTGCATGCTCCGCAAGGACTAGCAGGATCCGCAGTAAAATGCTCATTGGAATAGCATGCAATAGCCAATGCCACAACAGGTGTAGTAGGATTATTAGCATTAGCAGCAAATAAAGCAGTACGCTCTGCACACAAACCACTAGGATAAGCAGCATTCTCTTGGTTGGCACCGGTTACAACTTGCCCGTCTGCTAATAACGCTGCAGCACCTACATGGTAATGAGAATATGGACAGTACGCATCTTGCGTTTTGTTTTTAGCTGTCTCTACCAATTCGCGCAAATTTACTGGCAACTCTTCTTGAGAGCACACTGTTACTTTGGTTTTGATTTCTAATTCTTTCATTGCTGTTGGACTTTTGAGTTTCACGCCTCGTATGCACAGACGCATACTCGCGCATAATACGGTACAAAGGTACAACTTTTTTGTTAAATACGCAAATTTTATGCCACGCTCCCTCTATTATTACCCGTAAACCATCGTAAAAAACAGCAAACATTTGTGTATATAAGAAAAAAGTTGTATCTTTGCAGGCTTAAATTGTGCACACACGCGCACACAGGATCCATTATGCTACGCAGAGTACAGAAATACATACGCGATAAAGAGTTGCTCCAGAGTGGCGACCGCGTATTGGTATGTGTCAGCGGAGGAGCTGATAGTATCGCATTATTAGATGTACTACAACGAGGAGGATACGATTGTGTAGTCGCTCATTGCAACTTTCATCTGCGAGGGGAGGAGAGCGATAGGGATGAAGCATTTGTTAGGCGATTAGGTGAGGTGAAGGTAAAGCATTTCGATACCCTAGCATATGCAAAAGAGCAAGGATTAAGCATTGAGATGAGTGCTAGAAAATTGCGCTACGAATGGTTTGCCCAAGTAGCAAAAGAAGAGGGATGCAAAGCGATTGCTGTAGCACATCATCAAAACGACCAAGCAGAGACAGTACTTCTCAATCTCAAACGAGGAACAGGTATACGAGGTCTATGTGGTATGCGAGCTAAAAGTAGCAATCCTGAAGGTGGCGATACACCAGTAATCCGCCCTCTGTTATGTACCACTCGCGATTATATAGAACACTATCTACGGGATATACGACATTTACCATGGGTGGAGGATAGTACCAACAAGGATACCGCTATTACCCGCAATGCCGTTCGCCAACAATTATCAACCTACAGCAAAGCAGAGATTGAGCATATAGCTAATACTGCCGAGCATATGCAAGGATATGTGGATTGGCTAGAAGGTAAAGAAACAGCATCCGCTGGACGTGCGAAATTGCACGAAGAATTGAAAGAATATGGTTTCGTGGAGATAGATAAGATCTACCATGCTTTGCAACAAGGCGTAGGAGGCAAAACATTCTGTTCTACCACCCACCAAGCGGTCATCAAGAAAGGGAAATTAATCATAGCACCTTTAGAACATTTAGAACATTGAAACACTACGGCATCATAGGCAACCCTCTAGGACATTCGTATTCCGAGGGATACTTCACGGACAAATTTATTCGTGAAGCCATTGATGCATGCTATACTCCCTACCCTTTGGCAAGGATAGAAGAAGTCACCGAAATGCTAGAGGAATTAGATGGTTTTAACGTGACATACCCATATAAGGAAGTCATACTACCTTATTTGAACGCAATTGATCCTGTAGCCAATACGATAGGTGCAGTCAATGTAGTAAGTCACGGCAAAGGATATAATACGGATTGGATAGGGTTTAGAGATAGTTTGCGCCCATTACTAGTGACACTTTCCACCAAAGCACTTTTGTTAGGAACGGGAGGAGTGAGTAAGGCTATACAATATGCACTCCGGGATTTAGGTATACCATACACTTTGGTTAGCAGAACTGCTGACCATCAAGCAACTGGTCTATTAAGTTATAAAGAAGTCAACGAGCAAGTTATCCATGAGCACAAACTGATCATCAATTGCACTCCACTCGGTATGGTCCCTTATCAAGACCAAAAACCAGATATCCCTTATCATCTGCTCAGCGAAAAACACATATTATACGATTGTATATACAATCCCCAAAAGACGCTTTTCCTACAAGAAGGAGAGAAACAGGGATGCACCATCAAGAATGGACTAGATATGCTCCATCTTCAGGCAGACAAAGCATGGGAGATATGGAAAGCAAGTGTAGAGAAAAAAAATAAAAATAGAATATGAAACGAATAAACATACTATTGGTCACGCTACTATGGGTAGCCAACCTAATGCAAGCACAACTGGTGCAAGAGAACGAAACGGCAGTCGTGTACTATATGCCTAAAACAGAATTAGTGATTACGCTTTCTTATGAGCGTATAGAACAGGAGCCTGGCATATTCTATCAATATGCGCAACGTTATCTTGGTGCGAAGGAGATCGTTACCGAGAAGAAAACCACCTACCAATTGAGCGACATGGCACTCAGCACCCAAGCTAGTGCAGATACAGAGCGCGCCTATAAGATCAACGCACAAAAAGGCTACCAACTGCAATTGCTCTCACTCACTACTGACGGCAGATTGCTTGGATACAATATAGGCGATGTATCGAAAGACGATGAGGTGAAAGGCGAAAAGCGAAAGGCGAAAGGCGAAAGGCGAGAGGAACTGATGCCATTATTGGAGGAACAATTTATGGCTGGTTCGATAGCCAAAATGGCAGAAGGAGCTGCCAAACAAATCTATCGTATTCGTGAGATACGCCTTAACATCCTAGGAGGCGATGTAGAGCATGTGCCAGCAGACGGCCAAGCCATGCAATTAGTATTGGATGAATTGGACAAACAAGAGCAAGCCTTAGTTGCATTATTCATAGGAACAACCCAAGTGACACAGCATACCCATACTTTCCGTTACCTCCCAGCAGATGATGTAGAGAAAGAAGTTGTATGCCGTCTATCCAAACATACAGGTATTGTGGATAAGAATGATCTGAGCGGAGAGCCCGTGTACTTGACCCTCAAAGCACACAAGCAATCACTACAAACAGCCTATACCGTAGATGCAAAATCATCCTCTTTGCCTTCACAACTATACTACAATTTACCAGGTAGAGCGGATATAAAGTTACAATGTCACACATGCACTTTAGCACAATCCGTGACTGTGGCACAATATGGTATAGCCATCCCATTGGCATTGGATTTGTTCAATAGCAAACAAAAAAATAGCATCGTTATCCACCCTGAGACAGGAAATATTTTATCCATTCAACAATGAAAAAACTGATCACTATCCTATCCCTATTTATGGTAGGGACCTGCATATGGGCACAAGAACTCAGATGTACTGTCACCATCAATTCGGATCAAATTCAAGGTACCAACAAAGAGGTGTTTAACACCCTCAAACAAAGCATCGAGGAGTATGTCAACTCCTTGCGTTGGACCAATATGACCTACCAAGAAAAAGAACGCATTGAGTGCAGTATGTTACTCGTTGTTAAGAGCGTACAAGACGATATGTTCAATTGTGAGTTCACCTGTCAAAGTCGACGTCCTGTATGGGGGACTACTTACTCGACTCCATTGCTCAACATCAAAGATAATAACTTTGCTTTCCGCTACCAAGAGTACGATCGTCTTGACTACCAACAGAGTACGTTTACCACCAACCTGACTGCCCTCCTCGCTTACTACTGCTATCTGATTATTGGTCACGATATGGATTCCTTCTCCAAATTAGGCGGCACCCCCTATTTTCAAGCCTGTGAAAGCATTGTTAATGCAGCACAATCCGCTTCACTAGAGACTATGGAGGCTGCTGGTTGGAAAGCCTTTGAGAGCAATCGCAACCGATATGCGCTCATCAACAATCTAATGGACGAAGCATTCAAGAAATATCGCTTATTCTATTATGAGTACCATCGCCATGGATTGGATGAAATGGTCAATAATGTAGCCAATGGTCGCGCACGTATTGCTAAGGAGATGATTGTGCTCAAAGAGGCATACAATGCTCGCCCAGGAACCTATATCATCAATACATTCTTAGATGCTAAGAATGATGAACTAGTCAATATTTTTGAGAAGGGTACTAGTGAGGAGAAGAAGCAAGTATATGACTTACTAATGCTCATAGACCCTACTCGTCAAACAACATACGACCGTATCAATAAATAACGTAATTCATAATTCAAAATAACCATATATGTCAAAAGTTCGTGTTCGTTTTGCTCCTAGCCCAACAGGCGCATTGCACATTGGCGGTGTACGTACTGCCTTGTTTAACTACTTGTTTGCTCGCCAACATGGTGGCGATATGTTGCTTCGTATAGAAGATACTGACTCCACACGCTTCGTGCCTGGAGCCGAAGAATATATTACCGAGTCCCTAGCATGGCTCGGCATTGAGATTGACGAAGGTATCTGCCAAGATGCACCTAACGGCAAGGGCGATCATGGTCCATACCGCCAAAGTGAGCGTCGTGAAATCTACCACCAATATGTAGATCAGCTCCTCGCTTCGGGCAATGCCTATATCGCATTCGACACCCCTGAGCAACTCGAAGCAAAGCGTGCGGAGATCGCCAATTTCCAATACGATGCCCGCACCCGCGAGCAGATGGTCAATTCTCTCACACTCAGCCCAGAGGAAGTACAAGCCCGCATTGCTGCTGGAGAGAAGTATGTGGTTCGCTTCAAGGTAGAGCCAAATATTGATGTACATGTCCACGACCTTATCCGTGGCGAAGTGGTCATCAACTCCAATATTCTTGACGACAAGGTGCTCTATAAGTCAGCCGATGACCTGCCTACCTACCATCTTGCCAACATCGTGGATGACCACTTGATGGAGATCAGCCATGTCATTCGTGGTGAAGAGTGGCTGCCTTCTGCCCCACTCCATGTGCTCTTATATAAGGCGTTTGGTTGGGAAGACACTATGCCTGAGTTCGCTCACTTGCCACTCTTGCTCAAGCCAGATGGCAATGGTAAGCTTTCTAAGCGCGATGGTGACCGCTTGGGATTCCCTGTATTCCCACTCGAGTTCCACAACCAGAAGGATGGGTCTGTATCATCGGGTTACCGCGAAGAGGGTTATTACCCAGAGGCGGTCATCAACTTCCTCGCACTTCTTGGTTGGCACGCTACGGGCGACCAAGAGATGTACTCGATGCAAGAACTCATCGAGCAATTCTCGCTGGAGCGCGTGAGCAAGTCAGGCGCTAAGTTCGACTACGAAAAAGGCAAATGGTTCAACCACCAATACCTCCAACTCCGTAGCAACGAAGAATTGGCCGAGCAGTTTATGCCTATTCTCGCCTCTCGCCTTTCGCCTAATAGCCTAATAGCCTTATCGCCTGACGTAGTCGCGAAAGTGATCGGCCTCACCAAAGACCGCGTGAATTTCGTTTCCGAACTCTGGGAGCAAGTCAATTTCTTCTTTGTGGCTCCTGAGGAGTACGACGAGAAGTCGCTTAAGAAGCGTTGGAAAGAGGATTCTCCAAAGCATATGACTGAGATGCTTGCTTTGCTGGAGGCACACGAGGATTGGTCTGCAGAGGGTTTAGATAACTTGATCATGCCATGGATTGCAGAGAAGGAGTACGGCGTAGGTATTGTGATGAATGCCTTCCGTATCTGTTTGGTTGGTGCTGCTCGTGGTCCACACATCTGGAATATCACCGATATCCTTGGCAAAGAAGAGACCCTCAAACGTGTAAGAACAGCATTGGAGAAACTCGCTTAATTGATATTTCGCTACCATCAAGAATTTGGTAATATGAATCAAGATAGAAAAATGATATACCTCTGTTTGGCACACATGTCAGATGAGGGACTAGAGCAAAAGTACATCCAAGAAGCCTTTGATACCAATTGGGTTGTACCTTTGGGTCCTAACGTGAATGCCTTTGAGGCTCAACTCAAAGAGTTTCATGGAGGAAAAAGCGAAGCGGTAGCCCTATCTGCTGGCACAGCTGCTGTACATCTGGGTCTATTGGCTTGTGGCGTTAGTCCAGGTGATGAGGTATGTGTACAGTCCTTTACTTTCTGTGCATCATCTCATCCTATTACCTATCTAGGCGCCACTCCGGTGTTTATTGACTCAGAGGCAGACACATGGAATATGGATCCAGATTTACTAGAGAAAGCCATTGAGGATCGTATTGCCAAGACAGGCAAAAAACCAAAAGCCATTGTGCCAGTTGCGCTATATGGTATGCCATACAACTGCGATCGCATCATGGAGATTGCTAAGAAATACGATATTCCTGTGGTAGAAGACGCAGCCGAAGGATTTGGTTCTAGTTACAAGGGACAGATGTTGGGCACCTTCGGAAGATTTGGTGTACTTTCGTTCAATGGTAATAAGATGATCACCACCTCAGGTGGTGGTGCCTTACTCTGTCAAACGGCCGAAGATAAGGAGAAAATCATGTGGTATGCCACCCAAGCGCGTGAAGCCTATCCATATTACCAGCACGAGGAGATAGGCTACAACTACCGCATGTCCAACATCTGTGCGGGTATTGGTCGTGGTCAAATGGCGATAGTCAATGACCACATCGCTCATCACAAACATGTACAAGCCTTGTATGAGGAGCTGCTAGCTGATGTAGAGGGTATCACGGTACACAAAGCGCCATCAGCTGATTATGATTCCAACTATTGGTTGTGCACCATCGAACTAGATCCTGCATTGTGCATCCAAGGTCAAGAACATGCATACAAAGAGGTCATCACTAGCGCTGTAGGTGGTGCTGCAGGTGTGATACATGCAGTAGATTCAGCCACAACGGATTGTCAACCTAATGCTAATGTAGAGGCATTGAGGGTGTATATGTTGAATGCCAAGATTGAGGCTCGTCCGGTATGGAAACCTATGCACAAGCAACCTGTTTACAAGAACGCTCCTGCCTATGTCAATGGTGTCAGTGAGAGTATCTTCAAGGTAGGTATGTGCTTACCTGCAGGTCCTTATGTAAGTGATGATGATGTACGATACATCGTTGATACGATAAAAAAAGCAATCATTTAAACAAATTTGAGTTATGAAACAGTTTAAAGACGTAACCACTTCAGATATTTTCTCGCATTGGATCAACATAGCATACTTGCCACGTTGGGGAGTGTTGTTGTTGGATCTATTTATTGTGTTCGTAGCATTTATTATCAGTATTATTATTGGTAACAACTTGTGGGGATATAGTTTTCCATCTTTGTTATTTCCTATTTGGTTACAGATATTAATACTGCTCATAACTCAATGTGTATTCTTTTGGGCTTTTCACACCTATTCTGGCATTCTGCGCTATTCTACCTTTGTAGATACTATTAAAGTAATATTAGCAGCAACCAGCTGCGGTGCTACCCTATTGGTTATCAACTTAATATGCAAGCCACTTCTTGCAACAACACCATTTTTAACTAGCTCATTGATTATATATACATTCATAGCCATATGTTTTCTTTTTATATGGCGTGTCATTATCAAAACGACGTTTGAATACATATCATTTCATAACACGAAGGTAAAAAAGGTTCTTATCTATGGTACTCAATCTGCAGGCTTATCTATAGCCAAAATGTTGCAGTCTAATATAGAGAGTACCTATCGTCCGGTTGGTTTTATAACTGACGACATAAATTGTAGCCATCATAATCTTTTAGGATTGAATATTTATCCATACAATCAGAACTTGATTTCATTTATGAAAGAAAAAGGGATCAAGTATGTGATTGTATCGCCAATGAAGATGAAGGAGATCAACCCTTTAAAAGATTTAGCAATATTCTTAAACAACGATATTCAGATATTGACTACCCCCTATTTTACGGACTTTTCGACTCATGCGTTGGAAGAAAATATTTCTAAGGTTATTGGTAGAATTGAATCTATCAAGGTAGAGGATTTATTGGAGCGTCCAGTGATAGACATTGACACCGAGAATGTTGAAGCTATTCTGCGCAATCGTATCATTATGGTGACGGGTGCTGCAGGTAGTATTGGTAGCGAAATTGTTCGCCAAGTAGCTATCCATCATCCTAGAGCCATTATTTTATTAGAAATGGCAGAATCTCCGCTACATGATTTGACTGTAGATTTACGCAGAAAATATCCTGAATTGCAGCTAGTTCCTATCATAGCTGATGTGCGTAATCAACATATGGTTGATACCATCTTTAGTGAGTATCATCCCCATGTTGTTTTCCATGCTGCAGCCTACAAACATGTTCCTTTGATGGAAGATTTTCCTACACAGGCCATTATTGCCAATGTCTTAGGGACTAAGAATGTAGCTGATTGTGCGATTAAATATCACGTAGATCGTTTCGTGATGGTATCTACAGACAAAGCTGTCAATCCAACCAATGTGATGGGAGCGTCCAAACGAATTGCAGAGATATATGTCCAATCCTTATTCCTCAAAGAGAGTAAGACCAATAGCAACTCCACCAAGTTTATTACTACTCGTTTTGGCAATGTATTAGGTAGCAATGGATCGGTTGTCCCATTCTTCAAGAAACAAATTGCTGAGGGAGGTCCTGTTACCGTCACCCATCCCGACATTATTCGTTATTTCATGACGATTCCAGAAGCTAGTTGTTTGGTATTAGAAGCAGCTACATTAGGTAATGGAGGAGAAATCTTCTGCTTTGACATGGGACAACCAGTACGCATCGCTGATTTAGCAGAAAATATGATTCGTTTAGCAGGATTAATACCTGGAAAAGATATCAAGATCACCTATACAGGATTACGACCTGGTGAAAAGTTGTTTGAGGAGTTACTCAATCAAAAAGAGACCACTATTCCTACTAAAAATAAGAAGATACTCGTTGCTAAAGTTCGAGAATATGAGTTTGATAGTGTTTCTGAACAAATACAACAACTCATTGCTATGGCAGAAGAAGGCAAGGTATTCCCAACTGTTCAAGCAATGAAGAATATTGTTCCTGAATTCAAGAGCAAGAATTCAGTTTACGAGAAACTCGACAAATAGAATCACTTTATTTTCTCTCCCAAAAGAGTATAAACCTCTGAATCTCGTAGGATGTACACTACTCCATCACGGAGGATGAGACGTGGTCGGTCATAAAGTTCTGTATTCTCTAGATTAGTGGCAACCTTTTTCTCTTGGACGGATAGGTTAATTGCTAACTCTAAGCAACCTTCTTCGGTGTAATATTTCAACTCATATTTACCAAAACTGTAGATGGTCGTGTCACGATAGATATATGGCAATTCACCTTGAGCCAGAATAAGAGTATCAGACAAATATTCAGGTTCGATAAAGGTGATAGTCGTTATCTCCACCTCGTAACGTTTGTTCATCACGCGTGGAATAGTGTCATACAGAACCGTTGACTCGGTGTACACATTCCCATAGTAATCTTCGTATTCCATACCCTGGCAGAGGGTGGTGTCGATATAGTAGTAGTCGTAGGTTATTCCATCATTTGAACCAGGCTTAACATGTAAGATAATAGAATCCACACAAAGGGTTGAAGAGTTGGTATAAGTAAAGTTGAAATCACCTGTTTGTTTGAAAGTCTTGCCGTACTTATTTTGGTTTTGCATAATGGTATCATACACGATATCGGGTGTGGTAGCAAAATACACATTCAGAGTGTCAAGTATGAGTGTATCTTGGTTCTTCCAATCTGCTTGAGCGAAGGAAGTATTCTTCTGATATAATTTACCATTGTGCTCATAGCTAGCGCCATAGCACAAGAAAGTATCAACCACATTGACTAGCGTATCAATATCGTGATAGACATGTAGCGCATATCGCTCGTCGCAGGCACCTGGAGTATGGATAGTCAGGTCGTAGTTTCCTGGTTTGGAGATAGTATGTTGGTTGCGATAGAGATATGGTTGTTGGGTATATTTGAATGCCAAAGTATCTGGTTGAATATCTGGTGCAACTACTGTGATATTGAGGCAATTAATACGATATTGATTGGTATGTAAGAACACCGTATCTATAGTGTGTGTAGTAGATTCGGTCAACAAAGTATCAGCTAATTGAACGCCCATGCCTTGGCAGATGGTGGTGTCAGTATATGCAGCCGTGTACTCAGGAACTAAACAATGGACAAAGCCGGCGGTACCAGGGGCGTGAGAAAAGTGCAAATAGAATTTCTCATCATTGAACCATGCCTCGTCTAATGCTTCTGAGGTAAGGGTGTAGCAGTTGTTGGTGGCATCTAATGTCACTTTGTCCACAATAGGTCCATCGCAAGAATTAGATGTGAGTTGCAACTCGCAAGGTGTATTATTGTCTCCCTTCCAATGAATAATGACATCAGTAGCTTCGGCTATATTACTTGGGTCAATGACATAGACATCGGTTGGTTGTGTGCTATAGAGTGCCATTCCTGGGAATATATACAACGGATCCTCGCAGGCAGATGGCATACCATCTGCTTCAGAACGAAGAATAAGTCGCCCTCCCAACCCTACGAGAGGAGAAATACTTATATAGAAAGTGCCTTCAGCCGAGCCATAGCCTGCTTCCTCCAGTCTATGCTTAATGCTAGTACCATCAATGGTATTCGCCTGATTTTGCTCGAAGATCTTTTCGTACTCTGGTGTTTTTGAAGTACAGAAAGGATAGACCTCGAATTTCATTGGGCAGTCGGAGTTAAGATAAGCTGAGATACCTTGTGCAAGATCTGAGATTTTACCTTTGAACCATCTTGTACCCGATATTTGGATATCCAATGGAAGTGAAAAATCTTCGGCTGTATATTTACAGTCGCAATAGTACTCTGGCCAATCGTTAGCTTGTTGACGATCGGCACAATCTTCTGGTATTTGAGCAAGAAGTGTAGGTGCAAAAACCAATAGTAAGAAAGATAGGAATATAGGATATTTGTTCATAAAATGATTGTTTATTTTTCAAAAAATCGCAGAAACATTTTCCTTTCTGCGATTTTTGATTTGTTTTAAGTTAGCAGCACAGCGTTCTCTAAACCGTAGGCGAACGCCGTCCACTAAACGAGGATTACTTAACTACTGCTTTGAATTGGTCTTGCGCGCCTGCAATAAGGTAAATACCCGTTGGGAGTGAGATATGTACTTCATCGGTCAAGTACTCTGATGTAACCAATTGTCCAGCAGCATTGTATATGCTTACTTGTTGAGCGACGACAGGCACGATGCCTACTCCACCCTCGATATTGTAAACCATCATTTGCTTATTGCCGCCGATGGTAGGAAGAGAGGTAGTCGTTTCGTCACGGTAGGTAATTTCACCAGAGATAGGATTAATAGAAGATATACGACGAGGCATACCAGAAGGAGAGGCAGGGGCATTAGCGTAAACGAAACAATCCGCAGGATATAGCCACGTATTGTCATAATTTACAAACACATTATGATCATATCCGTCCTTATATTCATTTTCATTTTTTCCATTGACAACAAAAATATTGTCAGATGTTACTTCGTCTGAGTAGAAGGTATAATTACCACGAACTACTGCCTTTCCTTCAACTGTAAACTCTTCCGTTATTTCATTCCATGAATCTGTACCAGCAATGATTTGTCCTTTAGAATCTAATTTACCATCTCCATCACTGTCAATATTATTTTCAGCCGCAGGATAACCCTCTAATAAGATATATTTACCGGTCCAATAATCCCAAACAGTAGAAGGATCATGTACTTCACTATTTACAATAGTGTATGGGAAAGACATTGAATAGACATGTCCTTTTTGCATGATCACTTTGTTCGTACCTTTTATATCGCGAGGAACAGATATCGTAGGCACTTCTTTCCAACTGGTTTGCAATCCGTTATCATCAATACCCCAAGACTCACCTTTTACCTCATACAAGTAGAAGTTTGCGTCCCAACGACTCTTACCTGTTGGATATCCTTCATTACTAGACTTGTAGTGATACAACTGTTCAATTACTGGTCGCTCTGAAGCGGCGTACATATTATACCAGAACTGCACAAACGAACCAACAGAGTAGATGCTTCCCATAGGTTTGTAGTTAGGGTCATTAGACCATACATCTGCCTTACCAGGAGTCACATCATTTTCCCATATCCATTGATAGAGCAAATCAATCATTCTGTGCGCTTGAGCGATACGAGCTTCAGCTATTTTCTCTCCAGTAATGATAGGATTACCTTTTTTATCTTTAGCTCCATTGCTAAATGCTTCGATCAACTTTTGCTCTGGATAAGACTCTATGATATAGACGTTTGAGACATCAAATGGTGGCGAGAACAACTTCCAGTCATTTGCGACTACAGGCATCAACATATACACCTTGTCATAAATTACATAATTATTCTCATTTAAAATATTTGCAGGCAAACCTCCTTCTTTCAAAACAACAGTAGAATTTCCAGGAGCCTGATATGAACCTACGGAATTGATGGTAATTTCATCCATAGAAGCAAACAACAATTTAGATGTTTTTTTTATAGTAACTAACTTGGTATCGTCATCTGTTTCAATAGAAAATGGAACACGTTTATTACCTCCCAACTCATTAGTTGCCTGGACACCAGCATTTGTAATAATATCCAGTCTTGGATAGCACATTACCCAAGATGTTGTAATTTCTTCCTTGAAGCAAATTTTATCACTTGGCAACATCATATGTACAACAGTTGATGGGTCACCATTTACATCGGTAATTTGCTCTGGATTCATACTCTCTATTCCATAATAGCTCAAATCATTTGTATTCGCGCCATCTGGTAGTTGTGCGGCATAATTCATCCAGTCATCTATCAATGTCTCAACTAATCCATTTGCCAATTGCGTTTTAACTGGAATATCCACCATACACAAAGGAGAGCCATTACTATTAGTAGGAGATCCACCTTTAGATGTACTGCTATTACATGCCAACACGTCACAATTGAATGTTCCACCATCAATTTTAGTATTAGCAGGACACTTCATTGAGGTTGGATTATGGAATAGTTTTTTATAAATACCTTGTACAACTGGGCTCGTAGACTGAGTAATAGAAGGAGGTAATGATCGACAATTAATCGTACCATCCTTGAATAAAACGGTTGCTCCAGGTTGATCGCTACCTAATCCATACATTTTAGCAAGTCCATCCTTGATTGAGTAATAACGATAGGATATGGCATACGATACATCATAGGTAGTAGAAGTATTGAATGAGTTAGCCAAAAATAGTTGTCCACCATTAATAACCAACGTGGTTTTTTCAGTTCCCAAGTCTATAGTAGGTGCCGCTCGGTACGCTACCGTAGCTAAATTAAGTTTGCCATTTGTTCTATTGTCAGAAATCCATTTATCATCAATAGTCAAAGTTGTTTTATTATCATCTTCAACTGACTCTTTATTATGAATAATTTGAATAGGAGCAGAGTGTTGATCTGCCTCTGCATTTAATGTCATACCTATAGACACATCCACATGAATATCCATACCTCGTGCAGACTGTAGCACATTTTCTCCTAACAAGTGAATTTTGGCATCAAGATTATTCGTATTTGGATAAAAACAAAACGCACTACCACTACCTTGAGAATATACATTTAGACCATTAAACTTGATATCAAAAAGACCCTCCCACTTTATATCAAGTTTAAATTCATCCATATCAAGATAAGACATAACATTGTCTTTATTCACCTCAAACGTCTTCAGTGCAGGATAATCACCTAATTCAGTTTTTGGGCGAGCATACAACTCTAAATCATTCAAATAGATATCAATATTGTTTTTACCGTCAATAAAGAACACGCCATTCTCTTCCCAAGTTGAACCACATGATGCGTATGGAGCATAACCTGTGAAGTAGATTTTTTGTCCTGATGCTGTAATATTAAACGAAGAAGGTTTCGTTGCTACATTGACATTTTCTATCGTCTGACTAAGTACATAGTCATTTCCACTCTTACTATAAATATAACAAGGTGTTACTGCATTGGAGTTGGCTTTTGGGGCTGATGTTGGTATCGTAATATTATCATTCGCATCACCTGTTGTTAAACCAAAGATATACAACTTATCAAAAGCTGCAACACCATTATTGAACGCTGCAGACAAATCTACTTTTACTTTTCCTTTTGAATAATACGGATAAGAACCAACCTTTTCAGTACCTGTGTAAATATCCAAGCCAGTAGAAGAAGTAATGGTAGAATGCACACTAGCCGCAACTCTCACCTCGTCAGAAACGATTTCACCATAAGGGTTTGCTGTATCATAGATTGCAGTAACTGTAAATGCATATTCTTGTCCTAACTTGATAGGATTAGCACCTATTGCAGTAACCTTATAAGTATTCGTAATAGGTTCATCATCTCCAATAACAACCACTTCAGTTGCACCAGACTTAACAATATACTTGGTTGCGCCATGCACTGCCGTCCAATCTAATTGGATTGCGTTGCCTAAACCACCCGTTGCAGTCAATACTGGCTTCGCCAAACGTACTTGAGCAGATACAGCTAATGTAGCAACCACATCACCATCATATGTAAAATTAAGTGTGCTGCTATAATCACCTGGTACGGCATCTGCAGGAACATTCACATCAATCGTATTTGCATTGACAGTATAAGTGAATGGCGAAGTAGCATTCCAATCTTCTGTATAAGCAACCGTTGCAGTAAATGGCAGCGAGGTACTTGCTCCGGTACCGTAGATGGTTGTGCCAAAGTCATGGCTTGCATTTTGGGTGTTGTTGATTTTAATCGCACTACCCGCATCCGCTGTTAAAACTACCTGTTTGGTGTCAGAAACGATTTGTTTAGTTTGTGCATCTGTATATGTACAATTGATACTCAATGTACAAGTTAAATTCTCATAAAAACCATTCGCAGGTGCAGTAAATTTAACTACAGGTTGTAGCGGATTAGTGAAATCAATCGAATATGGGTTATCACTTCCTGTAAAAGTAGTTGCATTATCAGCCACAGCATCGCTCAAAGTAAAACTCCAAGCAGAAGCAGTTGCAGCATTATTCGTTGTTGTAACAGCAAGGGTTTTAGTCTTTGATTCGCTATTTGCAATAATTCCATACTCATTAAAGAAATCATAAGAAGTAGGATTTATAGTAAAAGTAGGTACTAGACTTACATTTGCTTTGATTGTTGCAGTTTGAGTCTTATTTGCCACTCCAACCTCACCACCTTTAGAAGTAAGAGTTACATTTGCAGAAAACTCTGGTTTTGGATCACCATTAACATTATCTGTAGTTTGAGATGTATATTGAACGGTAACTGTTACCACATTATTATTATATGACATACTCACATACCTAAAGTCTGTTCCAGTTACAATAGGAGTCTCAAAATCATTAATATCGTCCGCACCAGAAACACTAAAACTCACAGTTCCCGTAACAGTAGAATTAATATCATTAACCTCTACTACTCCATCTGTAGCACTATTGACTGTAACGGGAGCAAATACAGCCTTCATGATTGGGATATTACATGGATAATTTGATGCAGTATAATAGTCATTGCTATGTGGTTGTATCATACTAAATTGCGTAATATGACCATTATTACCATGCCCCTCGCTAGTATCACTATTCTTTTGGGCATGATTATCTATCAACGAACTAGAATCCCACTCCCAATTAGAGAAATAGTAACCAGGTTGAGTTTCTTGAGCATAAAAATAGAAATTTTGCTTTGCGTAAGAATAATAGGTATGAATATATTTGTACTTATTATTGCGAGTAGATGTATAATACCCTGCCTCATAATCATAACAATTTATTACAGCAGCAGCATTAGAGGATTTTTCAATCCAACTAACTTTAGTTTCATCGAAGGTCCAGTCTGACCACGAATATTTTTGGTCATATGCACTTTGATAACCTACAGCAGCCTTACCTCTACCTTCGATTGCTAATTGCACAACTAAACCATAGTTCACTAAATCAGTAGGTTTTTGATCGATATAACCTACATCTTTAGTTGATGTATTAGTTGGTAGTGTATTAAAACAATCTTGCGCCCACACACTTCCTACTCCGAGGATTAGACACATTACTAATGTTGACAATATTTTTTTCATAAGCCTTTTTTGTTCGCTTTGCTCACGTTGTATGCTTTGCGTTGTTTGTCGCTTTGCGACGTTTTGTGCTTCGCGTTGCATGCAGCGGAGCTGCGTTATGTTGGTTGTTAATAATATTCTTGTTTTTGCTCGCAAGCGAGCGGTGTATAGTGTAGAGTGTAAGGTGTAAAGGCGGGGGGCTTTTATCGCTTCGCTCTAAACTGCTTTTATGTTAATTTCCTATTACAATCCATTTACCTCGTTTAGTTGATCCTTCTCTTCTGATCAATCCCTTTTCACGTAGAGACGTCATATAGCGTTGTATAGAGCGAAGACTTAACTTCAATTCTTGCGAAATTAACATAGCTGTAACCGAAGGATTGCTACGCATCATATTCAGAATCACAGACTCCTCTTTACCAATGGTTGATTCAACATTTCTTACGTCACTTCTTACGTCATTTCTTACGTCACTTCTTACGTCATTTCTTACGTCATTTCTTACGTCATTTCTTACGTCATTTGGATCATTATTTGGATCTTTATTTGGATCAGTTTCGCTTTTATTGCGCCAAATCACCACCCTAAAATCCTCTTCTTGGTGGAACTCTGGTGTTTGCAAACCATAATCATGGCACTTTGTGATAATATCCTCTGTACCCGTACCCACTTTCTCTATATAGCCATTCCAATACATTGGATCAGCAAGCAGGGGATTAGTCGGTAAAGACTTATGTGGTCCATGCAACTTTTGCACCGTCAGTCCATAGGGCAATGCACCTGGATTCCACACCTCTAATCTATCACGGAACAACATCACCTGCACACTGGCATTGCTGGTATAATCTCTATGGCATACCGCATTGACAATCGCCTCCTTAACTGCATCCATTGGCAACTCTGGGCGCGTAGGAACATCTGCCGTCTCGCCTTCAGAGCGAGTCCCTACCCAATTATCCACACGGCTCATCACGAAGCTCGTGGCTTGATCCACTAACTCAAACACATCGCCTCGATATATCTGATACGATGGCATTGGCTTTTCCACTACCGTGCCATAAAACTGCACGCATTTCACCTCTGAAGTAATAAAGTACTTCTGCGGTTTCTTGCCAAACAACAATATCGCTGCATTTGCCAATCGTCCTTGCTCATCAATCAAATCCAAATGCGTGAGCAATTTCTCAGGAGCTGTATCCAACGGAAGAGGGAAATTGCGTTTGGAGCGAGCCATATAAATGAAGTTCTTCATCTTCTCCTCGTCCAAGTCAGCTAGTGTAGCGCCATTATCATTGGACGCATCAAATGGACGCCAGCGAATATACTCCTTCTCCTCCAAATAGCGTATCAACGATGCATATACCGAGGTACGCAATCCCTCCATATCCACAAACGTCTTGCGCACAATCTCCTGCTCTACCTTATGTATCAAAGCCGTCTCTTTTGGGTGTCTCTCCTGCTCGTTGAGGGACTTAATAAAAATCAAACGACTCTTATGCAGTGATGCAGCCAAATCATATTCACGTTCTGTAGGCGATATGCCCTCTGCATCTTCGTTGCCATACAAATTACCAAACAATCCTAAATAGATATCGCAGAGTTCTACTTCTCGTAAATAAACATGAGTGGCTGAATACTCATTAGCAGGAACCTCCTCGAAGATGAAGGGCTCGAAGAACTTGCCCAACAGCGCATCTGTTCGGATGTACTGACAAAGCATTTCGCGTTCTTGAGCGAATTCGCTTTGTACACTACTGATGAATATTTTTATACGTTTCATATTCTTTTTTGCGGCGGAGCCGCGGTTTGGTGTAGAGTGTTGCTTTGGCTATAGGCAATTGGCGATTGGCTATAGGCAATGGGCCCCACGGACTTTTTGTCGGATGATTGCCACGTGTCCGTGGAAATCAACGACAAATTCGTAAGTCACTCATTATCAAAGGTCGCTTATTAAATTATTTAATGAGGTTGTTGAGGTTTTCGAGGATTTCGAGGATTTTGAAAACCTCAAAAACCTCGATTCCCTCACCTTACTAAATCATCCAAATATTCTAAATCCTGTAGCGCAGTTTCCTCTAACATGTACCATGAATCACATAGTTATCTCATACTAATCACATAGTAATCTCATAGTGAAGACCGCTTATGAACCCGTTATGAACCCGTAGCAACCTTTGCGCTACCCTTAGGCTAGTAATAGCGTAAGGCGTAGAGTGTAGGGTGTAGAGGCAAGGGTTACTTCACTTCCAAAACACCCTCTTTTTCGGTGAGGAAGCGGATGTAGAGGTAACCATCTTCATCTACATACTCAGCAAGAGTAGCAAACTTAGCAGCATCAATTACTGCTACACCTTCAGCAGGTACTGCCACGTACGCGTGTACGTATTTATTATAAGGAGCAACAGCAAACTCGCAAGTCTCAGCCACAAAAGTATGCAATGGTTCTGTACCATTCCATGTCAATGTAGCACCAGTAGCTACCCACTCGTTGTAGTTAATGCGATATATAGTAAATGCGCTATCAAGGTTGAGAGTCAGTTGATCGTTAGCCTTAAGCTCTATGCTATTGGCTACGCAAGGAGAGGTAGGAATAACTGGTATATCTACCAAAGTAGAAGTAACGGATAGATTACCTACACTATTCGCATTAAAGCGAAGATACAAGTAACCATCTTCAGAAACGCGGTCCGCCCATGATTTCCATTGATCGGAAGTAATAGTCAATGTATCAGTTTTACCACTCTTAACGATAAATTGATGATACAACACTGTACTTCCTCCAGAAGTGGCAAGCGAGCCTGAACATGTATCAAGAAGATACATCTTTAGACTTGATGAACCTTCCCAATAAAGTTGTACATCGTATTTTTTCCAATCATCGTAATAAATACGCCATACTGGTGTAGTATTACGACGTGGTATTTCAACATAATCTTCCGTATAAACCTCACTTGATGCCTTAGCGCATGGACAAGCATCCCAATACAAAGGAGTAACAGTCGTGGCTTTATTCGCCACAAACTTCACAAATACAAAATCACCGCTAACAGCTTCACAGAGGGTTGTTAGTTCCTTCTCAGATAGCGACAACAGCATTTCTCCACCTTGGTTTACAAAATCTTCAGTCGCAATCAATTTAGATTCAGAATTATTTGCTTCAAAGACTACATCTGTTGCAAAATACGCTTTTACAGGAGTATTAACCGATGATACGAATTGAATATTGCGCTTTTTCCAATCTATAGGGAAATAGTACACTTGTTCTGCGTCATTTGCAGTAACCTTAGCACTCTCATTCACTTCTAAACGAATCGCATCTGCCATAGGACCTGATATAGGTTGTTTCTCGACAATCAACTCTGCATCTTCAACAGACACAAAACGCACATAATAAATACCACCCTTCTCGTAAGAATTGACAAAGTCTATAATTTCCTTTTTAGACATCACATAGACATTCTCACCATTGCCAGCATCAGGTTGTAGTTCAAACATACTAATTGCAGCATTCTCTCCAGACAATGACAAATCAAATTCACAATCATCACCTATCCATACTTGTACTGGGGCAGATTTACCATTCCATACAAAACGCACACTATCATTAGCCCATTCAACCAATGGCAGTACGTAAGAGTCATTACCACTCAACAGATCTACCTTAACATTAGAAGGTAAGGTCAACCATTCTGAACTCTCAACACAATTACGGAATGTAGCATCAGGAGTCATCGCAATATCACCTCTGCTAGATGTTACCACTCTTACAAAAGCTTGCACATCGTACGTAATGCCAAAATTAGCCATCAACTCTCGATAGACTTCACCAACCGACAAATAATAATATTTTCTCCCATTGCTATCCTCATCTTTCTTAAAGTTATCAAAACGCATAGGTACCTTTATACCCCATCCCATTGTCTCATCTAGAAGTTCTTGGATATTAGGATCCTCATACACTCCAGGGGTGCAAGAGAAATCTATATCTAAATACAGTTCAGTAACATTTTCATCCTCTGGATAGAAATAGCAAGTCAAAGGAAGATCGTATGTCCATGCAGTAAAATAGTATGTACCTGGAGCAGAGATAGAACCCGTATAGGTTCTATTAACAGGAATAGCTGTCTCACAAGTTAAACCATCAGGAGTTTGAGCAGAAAGTGTTAACGCAAAGGTTGCACACAAAATAACTGAAAAGAACTTTTTCATAATATAACGATTTTAAGAATTTACCACTTTTTGTTTTCTACGATATGCAATATATAGTCCATAACCCAATGCCAAGAAGCACATAAACCACACACCACTTGGAATAGGGAAAGCATAGCGATCGGATTGGTCACCAAACCAAGAAAGAAACTCCTCCCAAGTCATACCTTCAGGCAAATCACCATTGGCAATAGCAGCAAGATACATTTGGTACAATTTTGCCTTATCGAAATAATCAATTGTACCATCAGTCCAAACCCATCCATCATTTTCATTTCCAATAATGTCTTGAACCCAATTATCTAGGTTTCCTCCCATACCGGGCGCATTCTTTCTTCCACCAATACCTCTTGTAGTATTACCGATACCTGCATACGCCTGAGAAGATGCCATAGCGATATCGCCTGAAACAGAAGCCATCACATCAGTTGCAGATGAACCATTGCGATTGGTGTTATATGCATACAACGATGTACTAGGCATAGATACATTCAAACCAGAAGCAGTTACCACTGAAGAGTTAGAAGACTTAACCTGTCCACCAGACATAGACACACCACCCACATTACCGCCACCGCCAAAAGAACGGAACTCGGCGCTAGAGGTTGTATGCAACCTTTGGCTATAGGCAATTGGCGATTGGCTATAGGACGCCGTACCGGCTATAGGCAATTGACTATTGGACACGCTCGCCGCAGGCGCGTATGAAGAAACAACACCATGGCGGAACATAGAACTAGAACCCGATGACACAGTAGGTACAGCACCAAAATAAGAAGCAGGAGCGCCAGAAGACACCACAGAATAGGTACTGCGACGAGAAAGACTGGAACTTGAATACAAATCAGACGGACGCCATTCATCTATCTCACGAGTCATTCGCTTCAACAATGAGAATCCGCTAATCGAACATATCAACACAATCAACCCAAATAATACATTTGATTTAATTTTCATAATTTTCGTAGAGGCTGCCTTTTACAGCCCGTGTTTGTTAAATATATCCTTAAAAATCGAAACTTCAACACTATTTCCCCAGCATTTATCCACATTTTACGCGTATTTTTTGCACCAATGCAAAGTATGCACCATACAAAAACGCTGCAAAATTACAAATATTTTTTAAACCACGCAAGAAATACAACTTTTTTTATATATAAAAAGGTAAAATGTAAAACACAATTGGCAATTTGAAAAAAGGAGAAAGGAGAAATGAAAAATGAGAGGTTAGAAATGAGAGTTGAGCTTAGCCGTGTATTGCCCCATACATTAGTACGTATTAATTCCCCTATAAAGGGGGAATTAGTACTAATGGGGGTAACGGCATATGCTCAAAAACCAACAAAAAAAGCAAATAAAAGCCAGAAAAACACTTACTAGCGAGCCATTGGATAAAATGGCATAGAAACCATATTATCCGAAGCGTTTTTTTCTCCAGAAGATGCCTGCGGATCAAACGGCATTGGCATATACGGATAACCCATCGGCAATGGAGTAACAACCTCGTTATTCATACGCTTAAGATACTGAGGCATAGACAAATACATCAAACCCTCCGCACCAAAAGAACGAAACTCTGCATCCGAAACCAAATGCAAGCCTCCACCAATAGGAGTGACACCAAAAGAATATAACGTAGGATTACGCTTGCCCAAAGCCGACTTAGCCATTGGCATACCCGAACGACGCTTACGCATAGCCCTACGGCGAGCTGTAACCGACTTCATAGGAACAGCCGTCTTAGCATCAAACACCTGATCCGCAGCAGGAGGTGCAGATGTAGTGGTTGACGAACAATCGCCCACCTCATTGTATATACTGGAAGGATGCCACTCATCCTTTAACCCTTTGTTTAGCTTCAAGAAAAACCAACACAAAAAGCCTATATACACTATCGCACCTATAAACAAAAAACGTCTCAACTACCTACTCTTTTACCTAATCATACAAAATCGCCGCAAAAGTACAAAAAAAAAATGAAAACTGCAAATATAATTAAAAAAAACTGGTGCAGAGTGTAGGGACGAGTGAAGGAGTGAACGAATTAACGAGTGAAGGAGTGTAAGGTGTAGGGTGTAGAGCGTAGGAGTGTAAGGTGTAGAGCATAGAGGTATGTAGAAGTATGCACTAATTTTACTTGATTTTAGTCAAAAATTTGTATATATGATTTTTTTTTAGTAATTTTGCAGCGCATTTAGTGTGCACATCGTAACATTAAAGAGAAATTATGGCATTTTTTGGACTATTCGGAAAAGAAAAGAAGGAAACTCTAGACAAAGGACTAGAGAAAAGCAAAGAGTCTGTTTTAGGTAAAATCAGCCGTGCCATTGCCGGCAAATCGACTGTAGATGAGGATGTTCTAGACAACCTAGAAGAAGCACTCATCACCTCTGACGTAGGTGTAGACACCACCCTACGCATCATCGAACGCATACAAGAACGCGTCAAACGCGACAAATACCTCGGCACCGCCGAACTTAACACCATCCTCGTGGATGAAGTAGCCTCCCTACTCGCTGAAAACAATAGCACACAAGTGCTAGACTTCAGCGACGAACTGCCATGTAAACCCTACGTAATCATGGTTGTAGGCGTGAACGGTGTGGGCAAAACAACCACCATCGGCAAACTCGCTCACCAATACAAAATGGCAGGTAAGAAAGTCTATCTCGGCGCAGCCGACACCTTCCGCGCCGCTGCTGTAGAACAACTCTGCATCTGGGGAGAACGCGTGGGTGTTCCCGTCGTGAAACAACAACAAGGTTCCGACCCTGCCAGTGTGGCATTTGACACCCTACAAAGCGCCAAAGCCAACGATGCCGATGTCGTACTCATCGACACCGCAGGACGTCTACACAACAAGGTGAACCTCATGAACGAGCTTACCAAGATTAAGAACGTCATGCAAAAAGTAGTGCCCGATGCGCCACACGACGTGATGCTCGTTTTGGACGGAAGCACCGGTCAAAATGCTTTTGAGCAAGCGAAGCAGTTCACCAAAGCCACACAAGTTAGTTCATTAGCTATCACCAAGTTAGACGGTACCGCCAAAGGTGGCGTAGTGATCGGAATCAGCGACCAGTTTAAGATACCTGTGAGGTATATTGGATTGGGTGAGCAAATGACCGACCTGCAGGTGTTCAACCGCGAAGAGTTTGTGAAATCGTTGCTTAAGATGTAAGGCGCCCAACTATACCAACTAGATAATCTAGATCAACTAGTAGTACTAGACCAACTAGCAATCGGCGCCCAAAGAATCACATGAAAATACGGTTTGTCACATTAGGATGTAAGCTCAATTTTGCAGAGAGTAGCGCAATAGGCAAAGCACTACTCCAACAAGGGCATACCCGTGCCAAACAAGGCGAAGAAGCCGACATCTGCGTGATCAACACCTGCTCCGTCACCGACAATGCCGACCACAAAGATAGACAAACCATACATCGCATACATCGCCAAAACCCTAACGCAATCATCATAGTAACAGGATGTTACGCACAACTACAACCTGAACAAATAGCGCAAATAGAAGGGGTAGATTATGTGCTGGGACAGAATGAGAAATATGAGATCACGCAATTAGTCGATGATATCGAGCGATTGCGTGATAGTTTAGAGGACGCTTCGCTACAGGACGCCGCAAGCGGCTACAGTTTAGAGGCACAGAAAATTCGCGTGGCGAATATTCGCGAGGTAGAGGAGTTTCATGGTGCATACAGCAAAGACGACCGTACACGCTGCTTCCTCAAAGTACAAGACGGTTGCAACTACTTCTGCACCTATTGTACTATCCCATACGCGCGAGGCAAATCACGCAACCCTAAGATAGAAGAAGTAGTCAAAGACGCACAAGAAGCCATCTCACAAGGAGCCAAAGAAATCATCCTAACTGGCGTCAATATAGGTGACTTCGGAAGAAGCACAGGGGAGGCTTTTATCGATTTGCTGAAGGCATTAGATAGTTTAGAGGACGGCGTTCCGCCTACAGAACGCCCTACGGGCTACAGTTTAGAGGCAAGAGACTACCGCATCCGAATTTCATCCTGCGAACCCAACCTTTTGACAGACGAAATCATCGATTTCGTAGCCCACTCCAAGCACTTTGCTCCACACTTCCATATTCCTCTACAATCCGGTAGTAACGAGGTACTTAGCATCATGAAACGCCGCTATACCCGCGAGCTATTTGAGGAGCGTGTAAAGCACATCAAACAGGTCATGCCACATGCCTTCATCGGCGTGGATTGTATGGTAGGTGTACGAGGCGAAACAGAAGAGTATTTCAACGACTATGTAGAATTTATCAAGCGATTGGATGTAAGTCAGTTACATGTATTCACCTACTCCGAAAGAGCCAACACTCGTATGCTAGAGTTAGACCTGTGCATCGTCCCTAAAGCGGAACGCCAACGCCGCAGCAAGATCCTACACGAAATCTCCGAAGCGAAAACCCAAACCTTCTACGCCAACCAAACAGGGTGTGAGGCCATCGTACTATGGGAGTCAAAGAAAGAGGGCGACCAAATGGCTGGATTCACAGAGAACTATGTCAAGGTACATCGTCCATATGACAAAGCAAAAGTAAATACTTTTGAGGTTATTAGGTTATAGGGGAGAGGCGAAAGGACGCTCGCAAGCGAGCTATAGGCTATAGGCTATAGGCGAAAAGTTAAAGGCGAGGGACAAAAAGGAGGTATTTTTCTTAAAAAAATACATTTTTTTATTACAGCTCTTGCATGTTTCAATAATTTTTACTACCTTTGCATCGTCTTAGCGAGACTAGTTAAGATTATTCCCATTTTTTCAGATTTTTTACACAGATTTTATTATATGCAATACGACATGCAGAAACTCGGGCGTATGACGCTCGAACAATTGACAGAGATTGCTGCTAGTTTTGGTCTCAAAGTAGGCCGAAACGCATCTTTGCAATCTATTATCTATGACATCTTAGATGCACAAGCCGACAAACGTGGCGCTGAAGTACAAGCGAAAGAAGATGCCAAACAAGCCAAAAACGAGGAGAAAAAACGTAGCAAACGCCAACGCATTCAAAACACTCCTACCAAAGTCAACACCGACAACCTCAAGAGCAATCGCATGATTGCCACCGTAGGCAACGAACAAGACACTTTGGGGCAAATGAAAGAAGAACAAGCCAAACAACCTACTCCTAAGCCAGTAGTATCAGCCCAACAAGCTAATATTTTCAGTTTAGAGGCGAGAGGCGATAAGGCGAAAGGCGAAGAGGCGAAAGGCGTGGTCAGCGACCAAGGCGATAAGGCGAAAGGAGAGGAGGTTAAGGCCAAGAAGAAGCGCGGCAGACCAAAGAAGGAGGTAAAGAGTTTAGAGGACGCTGCGCTACAGGACGGCAGTAAAACAGCCTATAGTTTAGAGGCGAGAGGCGATAAGGCAAAAGGCGAAAGGCAAGAGGCGAAAGGAGAGGAGAATCCTAATACACCTAAAAAATCAGCCGAGACCCCAGAGGAGAAGAAAGCGCGACTAGATGCTCGTATCGCACAAATAACCAAGCAAATTGCCAAACGCGAAGAACAACTAGCGAATGGAGAAGAAGTGACTCCCATCCAAAATCAACCCAACAATAAACCAGAAGAGGAGTTGCTAGAAAAAGGCGCAGAAGCATTTGGTAACACCATCGTAGCCGTTGGTACACTAGAATGTGCACCAGATGGATACGGATTCTTGAGAAGCGCAGACTACAACTACATCTCTTCACCAGATGACATCTACGTTTCCCAACAACAGATTCGACAATATGCACTCAAAACAGGCGACACCGTAGAGTGCACCATTCGTCCACCACGTGATACAGACAAGTATTTCCCTATGAAAGATGTGATACGCGTAAACGGTGTAGCACCATCCGTGGCAAAAGAGCGTATCGCATTTGAGAACCTCACCCCACTCTTCCCTGACGAGAAATTCAAACTATGCAAAGGCGACAAGAGTGATCCACTATCTGTGAGAATCATCGATTTCTTTGCTCCTATCGGTAAAGGACAACGCGGGTTGATAGTCGCACAACCTAAAACAGGTAAAACTGTACTACTCAAACAAATAGCCAATGCTATCGCGTCTAATCACCCTGAAGTATATATGATTGTATTGCTTATTGACGAACGCCCTGAAGAAGTAACCGACATGGCTCGTTCTGTCAATGCAGAGGTGATCGCATCTACCTTTGATGAACCAGCAGAGAACCATGTGAAAGTAGCGAATATCGTACACGAGAAAGCCAAACGACTAGTCGAATGTGGACACGACGTAGTTATCCTACTCGATAGTATCACACGTCTTGCACGCGCATACAACACCGTGGCTCCTGCTAGCGGTAAAGTATTATCAGGCGGTGTGGAAGCTCAAGCATTGCATAAACCAAAACGTTTCTTTGGCGCTGCTCGTAACATTGAGAATGGCGGAAGCCTCACTATCATCGCTACCGCATTGACCGAAACCGGTAGCAAGATGGATGACGTAATCTTTGAGGAGTTCAAGGGAACTGGTAACATGGAATTGCAACTAGATCGCAAGCTCAGCAACAAGCGTATCTTCCCAGCTGTAGATATACCTGCATCTTCTACCCGTAGAGATGATTTGCTACTACCTGCCGACGTATTAAGCCGTATGTGGATCATCCGCAAACAGCTAACCGACATGAACAGCGTGGAAGCTATGGAGAAACTCAAGACCCTCATGGAGAGAACCAATGATAATGATGAGTTTCTATTAGCAGTTCAAGGAACAAGGAACTAGTAAGACAAAAGGATATGAAGATAGTAATTATTAATGGACCGAATTTGAATCTACTGGGTAAGAGAGAGCCCGCAATATATGGGACTCAATCCATGGAGCAAATACTAGTGGACATACAACGTGCCCATATGGATGTGCATTTTACCTATCTTCAGTCCAACCACGAAGGCGATTTGATAGATTGGATACAACGGTATGGGATTGAGGCAATGAGGCGAGAAGGCGATGAGGCAAAAGGCATCGTACTAAATGCAGGAGGATACACCCATACCAGTGTGGCACTCAGAGATGCGGTAGCATGCGCTAACGTACCTGTTGTAGAAGTACACATATCCGACATCTCTCAGCGAGAAGAATTTAGAAAAGTAAGCCTACTAACCGATGTGTGCAACCATAGCATCATAGGACATGGCACAAAGGGATATCAAGAAGCGGTTGAGTGGTTATTAGGAAGCCTCTCCTAAATCCTCCCCTAAAGGGAAGGACTTTTAGAGGTGAGGGTTAAAGTATATAACATGAAAAATAGATTAATCAAATGTATCGTATGTAGCCTATTGCTGATAGCAACAGGCAAGACATATGCACAAAACAATCCTTATGTAGATGACAAATTGATACATTTTGGATTCTTTTTGAGTGTAGATATGTTGTCTTATCATATCCAAGAAAATGATAGTTTGACACAAATGGGTATGCCCCACTTTGATGGCAATGTATATCACCCTCGTACCATGTCCGTAGGACCTGGTTTTAGTGTCGGATTCATTACCGACTTGCGTCTCACTCCTCATTTGAATTTGCGTTTTACCCCATCATTGAGTTTTGGTGAGCGAAGTGTAACCTACACGAGTTATACGGTACCAGATAGTTTGATTGGTTTTACCAACGTAGCTCGCAACAAGCCAAGTATGCTGACCATACCCGT
Organism: Paludibacteraceae bacterium; assembly: GCA_045119815.1. GTDB lineage: Bacteria > Bacteroidota > Bacteroidia > Bacteroidales > Paludibacteraceae > Colicola. The sequence goes on from JBGVEC010000005.1 coordinate 54,791, forward strand.
ATCTATCCCCGTTTACCTCAAATGGTCTGCGGAACGCGAATGGAACTATCGACCATACGTCATCGTGGGTGGCGGTGTGCAATTCGAATGTTTTAGAGATAAAGATAAAATGCTGTTGCACAAACCTTTTGATGTGTTTGTGTCCGGAGGTTTTGGCTGTGACTTCTATTTTAGATGGTTCAAACTTTGCCCTGAGATCAAATATCAAATTGGATTCTTAGATGCACATGTACCTACTAGCAGAACAGAGGAAGAAGGTTGGGGGCTATCCGAAGGACAATACTTCTACACCGATGCCATCAAACGAGTAATCCATCAAAAAATATCCATTACATTCAACTTTGAGTAATGAGAAACTATCATCACATATCACCATGGAAAGGATTGCTATTATTCGCAATAGCAACAATGCTTTTCGCATGTCAACAAGATAGAATATCATCCGATCCTAGTTTGCAATTATCTTTCTCGCACGACACCGTACTCTTTGATACGGTGTTTACTGCTATGGGGACATCCACACACCGTGTGATGGTATATAACCCTCATAAAAACGCCATCAATATTGAGCAAGTGAGTATGCAGAATGGCAAATATTTTCACATCAATCTGGATGGCGAAAATGATATGGAGCAACTGCGCAATGTGATTATACGAGGCGAAGATAGTCTATTCCTATTCGTACGCGCGTATATTGATCCGTTGGATGAAAACTCACCTGTACTGATAGAAGATAAAATTGCCTTCAAGGTCAACGACCAAACACAACAAATAACCTTGCAGGCATATGGACAGAACATAGAAAAGATTCAAGGAAAGAATGGACTAAAAATATTTCCAGAATTGACGTTAACTAGCACCAAACCCTACGTAATATACGATACCATAGCAATTGCTGGAAATCTAACCATTGAGGCTGGCACAACCATCTATATGCACGAAGGCGCTGGTATATACGCCTATGGAAACGTACTAGCACAAGGAACCAAAGAACAACCGATTATTTTCCGAGGAGATAGAACGGACAAACTATTTGATTCTGTGCCATACAGAATGGCTTCCGGACAATGGAATGGTATTTACCTCATCCACGACAAGCAGATAGAACAACAACCTCTGTATCAAATGGAGTATGTAGATATCCTATCCGGAAGCATTGGACTATACACCTATTCCGAGGAAACAGACACTACATATTGCCCAAAACTGATACTCAAAAATAGTCGCATCCACAATCATTCCATTTACGGACTCATTTTACAAAATGTGAATGCAGATGTATCCAATTGCGAAATCAGCAATTGCGCGTCCTATTGCGTTTATTTGGCAGGTGGCAAACATGATTTTGTACACAATACCATTGCAGCTTACTACGGTTATCCATATACCAATTTGAATATCCATAGCAATATTATTCCCGAAGATGTCGCTGCGGTGTATGTCAACAACCTGAGTAAGAATTACGCCAAGACCATCAGTTCATTTAGCAATTGCATCATTACAGGTGGCAGAAAAAACAATGTCGTAGTAGCCACACCACTAGCAAATGAATACCAAGGGCAGTTTGTAGGCAACTATCTACGTGCTGATTCATTATCTGAACTATTTGCACACAACAATGTCTATGCAGCAGAAGAAGACACAGCTGTCTTCCGAAACATATATTACCAATACAAGAAATATCATTACTATGATTTTCGCCTAGACTCTCTATCACCCGCTCGCGGAATAGCAGATAGTATCATAGCGTTGAAATTTCCAATAGATAGAGTTGGTAATGCACGCAAACCACATCCAGATGCTGGATGTTATGAATTTAGTTTATAGTTTAAAGTTGAAAGGCAATGAATATAGGAGACAAAATGCCCACCTTTAGTGTGGCTGATCAAAATGGTAATGTTGTGACTGACCAACAGTTACTAGGTAAAAAAACGATTATCTATTTTTACCCCAAAGATAGCACCCCAGGTTGCACCGCAGAGGCATGCAATTTGCGAGATAATTATGAGCGTATGTTGGCAGAAGGTTATCAGGTACTTGGTGTAAGCAAAGATAGTCAGAAATCTCACTTGAATTTTATTGCCAAATATGAATTACCATTTACATTACTATCCGACCCTAGTACAGAAATGCTACAAGCATTTGGTGCATGGGGCGAGAAGAAAATGTGCGGTAAGACATGTGTTGGCACCCTACGCAAGACCTTTGTGTTTGATGAAAAAGGCATACTAACACAAGTGATTGAGAAAGTTAATACCAAAAATCATGCAGAACAGATTTTGGGAGAGAGTTGAGAGTTTAAAGTTTAAAGGCAAAGAATATATGGAAACACAAGAATTGAAAAAACTCATTGCAGTTTGGTTTGAAGAAGATATACGCGACGGTGATCATACATCACTAAGTTGCATCCCAGAGACAGAAATGGGCTGCCAACAGCTCATCGTAAAAGAAGAAGGTATCATTGCAGGTATCGAAGTAGCAAAAGAGATCGTTGCATATTTTGATCCAGCATGTCGTTTTGAACAATTGCTCGAAGACGGAGCGCATGTAAAACCAGGCGATATAGCTTTCCGTGTATATGGTAAGGAACTTAGCCTATTGCAAATTGAGCGCACCATGCTCAACATCATGCAGCGTATGTCTGGTGTTGCCACCACCGCCAACCGCTATCAAAGCCTTATCGCTGATACCAACTGCCATGTGTTGGATACTCGTAAAACTACCCCAGGTTTGCGTTATCTAGAGAAAGAGGCAGTACTCATTGGTGGCGGCATGAATCACCGCATCGGTCTATTTGACATGATCCTACTCAAAGATAACCACGTGGATTTTGCAGGTGGTATCACCGCAGCACTTACTCGTGCAAAGAACTACTGCGAAGAGAAAGGTAAAGACCTTCGCATTGAGATTGAGACTCGCAACGAGGACGAGATTCGCGAAGCATTGGCGACCAATATTCCAGATCGCATCATGTTGGATAACTTCACCCCAGAACGCACCAAGGGTGCCGTAGAAATCATCCGTGCATGGGAGAAAGAAAATGGCAAACATATTGAGATAGAGTCTAGTGGTGGTATCACCATTGACACCTTGCACGACTATGCCGTGACTGGCGTAGATTTTGTGAGTGTAGGTGCATTGACTCACTCAATCAAGAGTTTGGATATGTCGTTTAAAGCAATGAAATAGTTTAGTGTTTAGAGTTTAGTGTTTAGAGACGATGATTAAAGAGAGATTGGCAGCGCTACGAGCGTTGATGCAACAACATAATATTTCCGCATGTATTGTACCAGGTACAGACCCACATGCTAGTGAATACATGGCTCCTCACTGGACTGAAATGTCATGGATAACCGGTTTCTTAGGAGAGACCGGCACCGCCGTCATCACAATGGATAAAGCCTTGTTGTGGACAGACAGCCGTTACTACCTACAAGCTCAAGCAGAGTTACGAGGTACAACTGTAGAACTTATGCGTGAAAGCGATGTAGATTGTCCGACCATACCTGAGTGGCTGTGTAAGGCGACAGGCGAAAGGCGAGAGGCGAGAGTGGCGGTAAATCCAGAGATGTATAGTGTCAATGGTTATCGTGCATTGAAAGCAGAGTTAGAGGAAGGTGGACTGGAATTGGTATCTATAGATCTAATCTCTCCTCTATGGACAGAGAACAGACCCGCCATCCCAACATCCGTACTATATGAATACAGCGAGCAATATGCGGGCGAAAGCGTAGCGAGCAAACTGAAACGTGTGCGCCAAGCTTTGCAAGAGAAACACTGCCAAGCCCTAGTAGTCTCAGCATTGGATGAGATAGGATGGTTACTTAACATTCGAGGTAAGGATGTAGATTACACACCTTGTTTGATTAGTTATGTGGTGGTAGAAATGGATAAATGCACCCTATTTGTTACTCCTAATAAACTCAATGATGCTGCCAAAGAATACCTCCAACGTATACATGTTTGCGTACAGGATTACACCCACGTATTTGCATATCTACAACAATTGTCCGTAGATAGTATTATGTATGATGGCGGCAAAGTCAACGAAGCACTATACGAAGCCATAAACGCTGACGTAAAGAAAGTGAATGTCAGCCCAAGTCCCGTACTTAAGATGCAAAGTATTAAGAACGAGGTTGAACTCAACGGCGAACGCATTGCCATGCGCAAAGATGCAGTAGCACTAACCCGTTTCTTCTACTGGCTAGATAAAGAAGCATTACAGACTCCACAAACCGAAATCACATTGGCCCAAAAACTCGGAGAGTTCCGCGCTATGGGTGAAAACTACACCGATGATAGTTTCTGCACTATCGCTGGCTGGAAAGGCAACGGCGCCATCGTACACTACCATGCAACTCCGGAGGAATGTGCCAATATTGAGGGCGAGGGTGTACTTCTTCTAGACTCAGGAGGACAATATCTAGACGGCACAACCGATATTACACGTACTGTTTGGGTGGGTAATCCAGCCAATATCCCTGCTGCCGTTAAACGCGACTATACCGCCGTATTAAAAGGACATATCGCTTTGGCATGCGCCCGTTTCCCAAAAGGTACACGTGGTAATCAATTGGATGTATTGGCACGCCAGTTCCTTTGGGCAGAGGGTATGACATACGGTCACGGAACAGGTCATGGCGTAGGTCACTTTATGGGTTGTCACGAAGGACCACAAAACATTCGCACAGACAATAACCCTAATCCATTGCAAGTGGGTAATATCTGTTCTGATGAACCAGGATTGTATCGAGCCAATGAATATGGTATTCGCACAGAAAACTTAATTGCTGTGCGCGAATGCAGTAATCTTGAAGCACACGCTACTGGTGAGACTTTCTACGAATTTGAGACACTCACCCTCTGCTACTATGATACCCATATGATTGACCTTACTCGCATGACTCCCCAGGAGATAGCATGGATCAATGCATACCACGAGTGGGTATATGTAGAGACCGCACCCATGCTATCTGCAGATGAGGCAGCATGGCTAAAAGAGAAGTGCAAAGCGCTATAAGAAATAGTTGAAAGATAAATGACTATGGCTAATTCAATTTTGAAAAAAATACTAATATGGTTTTGGAGTATATTCGCTCTAGGACTTGCATCAATAATATTGATATTCTGGTTAATAACCAAAGGTGCATTAGGCTATCTACCTCCATTGGATGAATTACAAAATCCAAAAAACAAATTTGCTACCGAAGTCATTTCTTCGGACATGCAACTGCTAGGACGTTACTATCGTCAAGAGAATCGCGTGGGTGTATCTTACGAGGATATATCACCTAACATGATTAATGCATTGATAGCCACAGAAGATGCGAGATATTATAGCCATACAGGTATTGACTTCAAATCCTTACTGCGTGCTATCATCAAAATGGGTAAAGCAGGTGGAGGAAGTACTATTACACAGCAATTGGCAAAGCAATTGTGGTCACCACGTGCCAACAATATCTTTGAGCGTGCACTGCAAAAACCTATAGAATGGGTGATTGCCACTAAATTAGAGAGACTCTATTCCAAAGAAGAGATACTGACTATGTATCTCAACCAATTTGATTTTCTCTACAACGCGGTCGGTGTTAAATCCGCAGCGCAGGTATATTTCAGTACGACTCCTGACCAACTAACGATAGAAGAAGCTGCAATGCTGGTGGGTATGTGTAAAAACCCATCCATGTACAACCCACGTCGCCGTCCAGAACGTGCATTGAATCGTCGAAACACAGTCTTAGATCAGATGTGCAAATACGGGTATCTCAGCAATCAAGAGTGTGACTCACTCCAGGCATTACCTGTTGATATCAAATACCAATCCGTGGATCACAAACAAGGACTAGCTCCTTATTTCCGTGAATATTTGCGACAGGTATTGACTGCCAAAGAACCTAAGAAGAGCAATTACTCCGAATGGAATGCACACCAATATGATATTGATATGCGTTTATGGAGAGAGAATCCGCTATACGGTTTCTGCAATAAGAATCATAAACCAGATGGTACACCATACGATTTATATCATGATGGATTGCGCATATATACTACAATAGACTCACGCATGCAAAAATACGCAGAGGAAGCCGTGAGTGAGCACATGCAAGACCTGCAAAAGAGTTTCTTCCGCGAGAAACGGAAAAAGAGTTATGCCCCATTCTCCAAAGATTTGACGGAGGAAGATATAGATGGCATCATGCATCGCTCTATGCGTCAAACTGATCGCTACCGTGGATTGAAGAAACAAGGAATGAATGAGAATGAGATACGTAAAGTGTTCAACACGCCTGTAGTTATGCGTGTATTCTCATACGACGGTTTGATTGATACGACTATGACTCCTATGGATTCCATCCGTTGGAATAAGCATTTCCTGCGTTGCGGTTTTATGTCTATGGATGCACATTCCGGTGCCGTAAAAGCATACGTGGGTGGTCCTAATTTCACACATTTCCAATACGACATGGTCACTTCAGGTCGCCGTCAGGTGGGTTCTACCATTAAACCATACTTGTTCACATTGGCTATGGACGAAGGTATGTGGCCTTGCGATAGCACAGTCAACGACTCAATCACCTTGATTGACGGCAATGGTGTGGCATGGACACCACGTGATGATCACCACGCTAACCAAGGAGAAATGGTGACACTCAATTGGGGACTAGAGAAATCAAGTAACTGGATTACCGCCTACCTCATGTCTCTATTTACTCCAGAGCAATTGGTAAGAATGATGCGATCATTTGGTATAGAAGGTCCACTGGAGCCAGTAGTGAGTCTATGTTTAGGTCCATGCGAAGTGAGTGTACAAGAGATGGTTGATGCATACACCACATTCCCAAACAAGGGTATTCGTGTAGAGCCCATGTATGTAACACGCATTGAAGATAACAATGGTAACGTATTAGCGACATTTGTACCTAAGACCCACGAAATTATCAATGAGACCACATCGTACAAGATGATCTATATGCTCCGCAATGTAATGGATCATGGTACGGGTGTTCGCGCTCGTTTCCGTTATGGTTTGAAAGCTCCTATGGGAGGAAAAACCGGAACATCCCAAAACCATTCCGACGGTTGGTTTGTCGGTTTTACGCCATCTTTGGTAAGTGGTGTATGGGTAGGAGGTGAAGACCGATCCATTCACTTTGATAACATGAGTGCAGGACAAGGTGCAAATATGGCATTGCCTATCTGGTCTATCTACATGCAAAAAGTGTATGCAGATGAAGAATTAGGATATAGTGTAGAAGAACAATTTGATGTTCCAGAGTGGTTCGATGCAGAAGCGGGATGTAAGTAATTCAGACCACTACGCTGATAGATGTCAGATCACGACATTGTTGGACCGCTGCACTGATAGATAAAAAGAATGAGGATATCGCTCCGATATATATTAATTATTTTTGGTTTTTGGCTCCTAAGTATTGGTTCCATACATGCACAATTGAATACGGATCGAATAACAGCGATTGGTAGGAATGCGTTGTATTTTGACGACTATGTACTTAGTATTCAATACTTTAATCAAGTTATTAAGCTCAAACCGTATTTGAGTGAACCCTATCTTCTGCGTGCCATTGCTAAAATTCAATTAGGAGATTACACGGGAGCAGAACAAGACTGTAATGCAGCTATCGAACGCAATCCGTTTCAACCAGGCGCATATTATACCCGTGGATATGTCTATCGACTAACCAATCAACTAGAAAAGTCAGAACAAGACTTTAATGAAGCACTCATATTTGCTCCCGAAAATCGCACCTATATTGCTATGCGTGCCGATGTTCGCGCGGAGCAAGAGAAATTTGACTTAGCCCTAGATGACATCAATCACTTACTCCATCGAGAGCCTAAATCAGCGGCACTACATTTTGAAAAAGGTTCGATTTGTTTGCGTAGCAATGATACATTATGTGCGCTCAACTCCTTTGTTCAAGCAACAACATACGACTCGCAAAATCCTGCCAACTGGTCCGCATTGGGATTGGTGCAACTGATGATGAATAGTCAAGATGATGCATTGGTATCGCTCACCAAATCCATTAATCAAGGGAGCAATTGGGCTGGCGACTATATTAACCGGGGTATCATCTACTATCAACGACATAATTACAGAAGTGCTCTTGCTGACTATGATAAAGCAGTAACACTTGCTCCGAAGGACGCACAATGTTATTACAATCGTGGCATGCTGCGACAGGAAGTAGGCGATTATAATCGAGCTTTGGAAGATTTCTCACAAGCTATAGAACTGTCTCCTGAACAGATTGAAATATATTATCAGCGAGGATTGGTTCAACTCCAGTTGCGCCAATGGGAAGAGGCATTGAATGATTTTCAGACTATTATCAACCGATTCCCCTATTTTTTACCCGCTTATTATCTCTCTGCCCAAGCAGAAACCTCATTAGGAAATGGCAAGCAAGCCTACGAATTGCGTAAAAAAGCCTACGAATTGGAACAACAAAAAGATAGCATCCAATCCTTGCAGACGACGATGCAACTCGCCCAATCACAACCACAACAACGAGATAGACGCAAAGAATTCTCCGCATTAGCAGCACAAAACCAAGAAGCAAGTGAAGAAGAGAGCAAATACGATAGCGAGACACGTGGGGCTGTGCAGAATCATTATGCAGATGTCGTAAACGAGCCTAATATTTTAATCTCATACTACGCTAACCCGAACAACGCAACATCACTGAGACAAACCAATTATTCACATGTTATAGTGGATGAATACAACCGAAAAAACTTGTTGCCATCTCCTTTGCGTTTTACGACACAGGAAATTACTCTGACAGTTGATATGGTGAATCAACACTTTGCACAAATCCACCAACTCTCTGATCAGATAGAACTACTAAAACAAATAACACTACCACAATCACCCAATAATCAACAATTATGTGCAGCATATTTAGCACGTGCTATTGAAGAGGCTTTGGTACAAGATTACTCATCCGCGATGGACGACATTACACGCGCCATATTGATGGATGATCGTTTATATTTTGCGTATTTTTGTCGTGCCAATTGGCGATATAAGTTATTGGAATACAAACGTGCAATGGGAGAGAAGACGGATGCCGCAGACTTTGAATTGATGATGCGTGACTATGATTATGTCATATCTCATCAACCAGACTTCTCTTTTGCCTATTACAACAAGGCGAACATGTTATGCCTACAACAAGATTTTCGTGCAGCTATTTCCTATTATACCCAAGCTATAGCAGTTGATAGTGATTTTGCCGAAGCATACTTCAATCGTGGACTAACATATATCTATATCAACGAAACAGAAAAAGGACTTGCTGACCTAAGCAAAGCAGGCGAACTAGGAATATATCAAGCATATAACCTCATTACCCGATTTCAATAACTATGAATAGACTCATTCTATGTATAGGCTTGTGGCTCCTTACTCTTGTGGATATTCACTCACAGGTGCTATATCGTGTTTCTAGCAATTCAACCAAGGCACCCTCCTATATTCTCGCTACCAACAAACTCGTAGATATAACCTTCTTAGATACCATTCCCAATGTGTTTAAGTGCTTTAGCGATTGTGATAAAGTAATCACGGAGTTTGCGATGCAAGATTATGAAGCAATTGCCGCACTACGGCAAGCCGCTCTCCTACCCGATTCCGTACAACTACGTAACTTCTACACTGATCTACAATACAAAGAAATAGACGAGGCACTACGTACTCACCTAGGTATGGGATTAGATAAATTAGGAAGAATGAAACCGTCTTATCTAACAGAAATGTTTCGTAATGAACTTTTAATCCAATGGTTACATTATAACGAAGAGCGATCTATGGAATCATTCTTCGAAAAAATCGCCATACAAAACAATACCCCCATATATGGTTTGGATGATATTGGCGAAACGATGTATATGCTCTTTGATCGTGAACCATTCCATTGGCAATGCGAAGAATTGGAAAAAATCATCAACTATCCAGAACGCGAGATTCGTCTAGAACGCACACTGTGCAATATGTATCGCTACGGCCGATTAACAGATATGGTATATACCTTCAAAGGGCCGGATAACACCTCCACCCTATCCTATTCGGATTATCAAGTATATGCTAAACGCAATAAGGAATGGGTTAAACGATTGCGCCCATATCTTGCAGAAGGCAATGCCTTTATCACACTCAATGCAGTATATTTGGGAGGTGAAGATGGTTTGCTCGCTCAATTAAAAGCAGCAGGATACAGAGTGAAAGCGGTGAATAAGTAGTGTAGGGTTTAAGGTTTAAGGTTTAGGGTGAAACGAATGTTATCATTTTTAGAGCGAAATGCATTAGCATTGGCAATGGTAGTAGGTGTACTTGGGCAATCCATCTTTAGACACCTTAATTTTTTATTGCCACCGCTAATATTTTTCATGTTATTCTTTACGTTCTGCAAAATCGATCCTGCTGATTTACGACTGCGGAAATGGCATGGATTGATATTGGTGACCCAATTGGTATTAGGAATAGGTCTGTACTATGCTCTCCATTATGGTCTTAGTGCATATAGTTCATTAACTAGTAATGATATCGCCATTATCTCTCAAGGCTTGATGTTATGCGTGCTCATGCCTACTGCTTCGGCAGCCGCTATCATCGCTGGCAAACTAGGAGGTAGTATTCAGAATCTCACATCGTTTACGATGTTGAGCAACGTAGCCACAGCGGTGATCGTCCCATTGTTTTTTCCTGTGGTAAATCCTAGTGCAGGGATCGAATTTACAACTGCCTTTCTGATGATTCTCAAACGCATCACTCCTCTTCTGCTTTGTCCTTTCTTTGCAGCATGGTTGCTTAGAATAGTGTGCAATATCTATCATCGTAAACGCAACACTGGCAAGACATTTACCTTATCTACCCAATGGGCATCTATGCCTTTTTATATCTGGATAGCGGCATTGATTGTCCTAATGGCCGATCTGACCCATACTCTCATTCATCAAACCTATAGTTTCTGGACTATTGCTATCATTTGTGTGGGATCACTCATCACTTGCTTGATGCAGTTTGGACTAGGTAAATGGATCGGTTATCACTACCCTGCCGGTACTAAGGGAAATGATTACAAAGATGTATTGATAGACCCCGAAGCAGCAAACTACTCTATGCAAAAAGTCAGTCAAATTACGGCAGGTCAAGCTTTTGGACAAAAGAACACTACCCTAGCCATTTGGATGGCACAAGCTTATTTGGTGCCCATCGCCTCTATGGCACCTGCGGTATATATCATTTGGCAAAACTTGTTCAATTCGATTCAACTAATGATGGCAGGACGAAGGGCGGAGAAAAGCAAGAAGGGAGCGTGATGCTCCCTTCTTGTGGTAATGTATAAAAAGTTTTAAGAGTTTTAAAAGTTCTAAAGGTTCTAAAGGTGGTTAGGCGAGTTTTGCCAATGCTTCTTTCATGCGGCGCATTGCCTCAATGATGAGATCTTCGCTCGTTGCGTATGAGAAGCGGATGCAGTTATCCTCACCAAAAGCACTACCGGATACACATGCCACATGCGCTTCTTGAAGCAGGTAAGTAACCAATTCATCGGCATTGTGGATGGTTTGACCATTATATTGTTTGCCAAAGAAAGCAGACACATCTGGGAAGAGGTAGAATGCACCCTGTGGCTCAAGTACTTTCATACCAGGAATCTCCTTAGCAAGACCAACAATGAGATTGCGACGACGCTCAAATGCTTGGCGCATATCCTCTACACATTCCTGAGGACCAGCATAAGCAGCTTCAGCAGCTTTTTGAGCAATGGTGGTAGCACAACTGATGGTTTGACCTTGAAGACGTTTTACAGCCGTAATAAAATCTTTATCGTGGCAAGCAAGCCAACCAATACGGTAACCTGTCATAGCATACGCTTTGCTGACGCCGTTGATAATAATAAGACGATCTTCTAACTCTGGGAACTGAGCGAGCGTCTCGTGTTTACCTGTATAAAGGATATGTTGGTAAATCTCATCTGCGAGCACGATGATTTGTGGATGTTTCTTGAGTACTTCCACAATCGCCTTGAGATTCTCGTAGGTATAAACTGAACCTGTAGGGTTATTAGGCGTACAAAGCATGAGGAGCTTGGTATTAGGAGTGATTACATCCTCTAGTTGCTCTGCAGTAAGGCAGAAGTTGTTCTCCATAGATGTCTTAACAAGTACACTCTTACCTTGAGCAATCTTGACCATTTCCACATAACTTACCCAACAAGGTGTAGGCATGATTACCTCATCTCCAGGACCAATAATTGCCTCGATGGCATTGCAAAGCGCTTGCTTAGCACCAACCGAAACAACGATCTCGTTGGCATTGTATGAACGAACAGGATAGTCCTTGATATCCTTATTGAGAGAAGCGGCAATCGCTTCACGCAAAGCAGGGAAACCAGGTGTAGGACCATAGTGAGAGATGTCGTTGTTAACAGCATCGATAGCCGCTTGTTTGACATGTGCAGGAGCAGGAAAATCAGGTTCTCCCAAAGAAAGACCAATCACATCTACTCCTTCCGCACGGAGTTGCTGACAAAGTGCTGCAACTTGTAGTGTAGCTGACTCTTCGAGGGCAGCAATACGATTAGAGATAATCATAAGGGGTAATTAAGAATTATGAATTATGAATTTTGATTATGAAGTTTGTTTTTACGGGGTGCAAAGGTACTACATTTTTTTGAAATACGCAAGAATTAGAATAGGGAGGATTTATTTTTTTATGTAAAAATCAAATGAAAATTTGCATATACAAAAAAAAAGTCGTACCTTTGCGAAGCGAATTGACAAAAAGTCTGGTAATTCAGCAAAAATAATTACTAAATAATACAATTTATTCACTATTAATTTTAAGCATTATGAAAAAATTACTTTTGGTTGCCATTTTGGCAGTAGCAGGTATTGCAGCGGCAGTTGCTCAACCTCGCGCAATCGGTGTAAACTTGGGTTATGGTCTTGATGTTTCTTACCAACATTCACTCGGTGAGGCAAATATGATTGATTTATCTGTAAACCTTCCATTCTTTGATGGTATTGGTGCGCAAGCTACTTATGATTGGGTTAACCCATTTGGTACAGCAATTCCTTGGAACAATAAAGGTGAGTGGAACTGGTCTCTCGGTGTAGGTGCTGGTGCTGGTCTCTACGGTTTTGATGCGATGGCTGCTGGACTTTGCGTTTGGTATGTTGGTGCTGTTGGTCACGTAGGTGTATCATATGATTTTTGGTTCCCATTGCAACTCTCTGTTGATTGGCGTCCAAACATCGGTGTTGCAGGTTTTGCTGATGGTTGTGGATTTAACAAAGATGGTTTGTACAGCGGTATCACCCTTGGTGTTCGTTACTTGTTCTAATTCAAGTTCAACATACAACAGAAAAGATGTTCTCGCAAGAGAGCATCTTTTTTTGTGCGCGATAGAATACGCTTGTTCTCCGTTATCCCTCCGTTATCCCTCCGTAGAAGATCAGTAGAAGATAGGGAGGTTATAAGCAGGTTGAATATAGGAGGGAGGTAGCGGAATCCTACGGAGTTCTCCGCCACAAGGGCTCGATAACGCTTCGCTCTTCCTTCGGTGTTCCTTCGGTAAAGTTACGGAAAAGATACGACGAAGTTCCTATGAAGTTCCTATGAAGTCCCTATGAAGTTCCTATGAAGTTCCTATGAAGTTCCTATAGAGACAGAGGGCAACAAGGAGGGGTAAGGTTAAAGGTTAGAGGCGAAAGGCGAGAGGCGAAAGGCATAAATAAAGCTGCGTTTGAAGACGCAGCTTTATTTTGTGTATGAGATGAGAATGATTAGCGGATTACCTTTTGGGTTGCTGTCTTACCATTCTTCTCGAGTTGAATGATATACATACCATTCTTCAATGCACCCATATTCACCTGCTCTACATTATTTTGAACAGAAACTACTTGACCATTGACATTGTAGATAGTCACATTGTATGGAGGAAGAACCTCAGAAGTTGAACCTGAGAATACGAGATCCTCGAGATCAGTAGTGATAGCAGGCAACTTACACTCTTTGCCTGTAAGGATAACATACTCACCTGGAGCAAGTGTGATAGTTGTAGCAGTTTGTTTCTTTTGCTCGAAGTAGTTGTACCAAGTACCTGAAGGAACATTAACCGTTTGGTTACCTGTTACGCCAAAGTTACCTGCAACGAAAACATTGCTATCCCATTGGATAGTACGAAGTGACTTACCTGAACCAAGACTAGATGCAGTTGGGTTACCCTCGAATACCTCTGGCATGAGACGAGTACGAAGTTGGATGGTTTGACCTACTTTCTTGAATGCAGCATGACGGCAATGAGGTGCTTTCATCCAAGCCTCTGGACGATATTTAGCTTGCATCTTGCAGTCGTAATCAGCACCAAGTTGACTTGTTATTCCGTAATCGTTTTTACCCCATTTGCCTTGTGCGTTTTGATATTTAGAATAATCGAAACCAAGTTCAGCGAAGTGATAGAACATCTTAGGACCATTGAGCATAGTCAAGAACGCCATATTCAAAGGTACGCGCGCTGCACGAGCCTCCTCGCTAGTTTTGAGGTCACCATTACCCCATTGTTTAGCCTTGAAGAATGCACGTTCCTCATCGTGGCTCTCGCAGTAGGTAACATAGTTATCTTTATTAGCAGATGATAAGTCATCACCATCTTTGAGCCAACCCATAGCGGTTTGGTAGTAAGCGTTAGTGGTGTTATCCCAACACATCATACCCGCATTAACGAGTTGTGGACGCTCAGAACCCATATTGCCCCCCCAGTGCTCGAGAATCATATAGGCAGTAGGAGAAACGGCTTTTACGCCATACTCATAGTAGTGTTTGATATTGCCAACCGAAGTGTTCGCCTTGGTACCACAGAGACCATGGCTAAGGTCCATACGGAAACCGTCCACCTTGTACTCAGTAAGCCAATAAGCGAGTGAGCGAGTAAACATAGTCTTGGTAGGACCGAAATCGTGGTTCCAGTCCTCGTATACGTTGTCAGAGTGAGGTGCAGTAGCATTGAACCAAGGGTTGCTGCTCAAGTCAGTACCATAAGGATAAAGTTTGTTCATTGGGTTAAGACCTGTAGCGTGGTTGAAGACCATATCAAGAATGACAGCGATGCCGCGTTTGTGACATTCATCAACGAAAGTCTTGAGATCATCAGAAGTACCATATGCACGGTCAAGCGCGAAGAAGTGGTTAGGAGAATACCCCCAGCTGTCATTGCCATCAAACTCGGTGATAGGCATGAGCTCAACAGCGTTCACACCAAGATCCTCGATATAGTCAAGACGATCTATGAGCCCCTTGATATTGCGAGAAGGTGTGTGGTCATATACCCAAAGTTCGTAGATAACGAGGTTGTTTTTGTTAGGGCGTTTGAAGTTGAGGGTAGCATCAGACCATTTGAAGGCAGGTTTGTTGGTTTGAAGAACTGTGACGTAGCCATCACCTTGTGCGGGATAGTTGCTCTTGTAGCCAGAAATCCATTTGTCATCTGGATGCTTGAGTTCGGTGGAATAGAGATCAGAAATGCGCACCACTTTGCCATCAGCACGAACCACTACGTATTGCATAGCGTACTCTTGACCAGGGTTGAGACCTGTGAGTTCAATCCAGAAGTATGCACTATCGTTAGCTTGCTTGAGTTGGTAATCGTTAGAGATGGTCCATTTGTTGAAATCACCTACGACGAATACATTTTTCGCAGGTTCAGTTTTGCTTCCTGCATATGTACAAAGGGTTACTTTAGTAGGGTTAATCTTATCATAATAGATACCATTTACGATACCAGCAGGACGATTAGCCTTGGTTGGAGCGTTTGGAACGCAGGTGAAAGCAGTAGCTTTAGCCGTTTGTGCACCAGAAGTAGCAGTAAACTCAATATTGTAGTTACCTTGTTTTGCAAAGGTGTATTCATGTGTAAGTTGGGTACCCGTAGCTGTTTTAACCGTTTCGCCATTGATCTTGAGCGTAAGACTAGCAGAAACGGTAGCATTACCAGTAAGAGTAACTTTGGTATTGAGTGATGTAATCTCGGCAAATTCATTGATAGAAACAGCAAGACCTTTGTCAGCTAAATTTACGAAGATATCACCATTATCCGCCGTTTTACCTTCCTTAGAACCGCCAGGGCCATCGTTGAACACAAAGCATAGACGATTGATTTCTGTAGTTGCAGAAACACCGTAGTATTCATACATATTAGGGGTAATTTTCAGCTCCCAATTTCCATCTGCGTTTTTGGTCATTTCGTATTTTTCTTTTCCATCACGCCAACCACTAGTATTTGTCCAGTTGTTAATACCCGTATGCGCATAACACTTAGTCGCGTTAGCCATACCTTTGTTACCTTCGTTAGGATTGAAGATAATTGTGATCTCTCCTGTGTATCCCTTTTGGATAATAGCAGGAATTGTAGTCACCTGTGCTACCGCTGTAAGAGCGAAGACAGATAAAAATAGAAGTGTTAATTTTCTCATAAGTTATAATATTTATTGTTTGAATATCTGCTAAATTTGGCGACAAAGTTAGTAAAAAAATTTAATATATACAAATATTACGATAATTATTTGATGATTCCGCCACCTACGAGCAGTCCATCCTTATATATTACTACGGATTGTCCAGGTGTTACGCCCCAAACAGGTTGGTCAAAATGGATATTGATTATTGGCGACAGGTTATTGGTCAGTTGGGATAATTGCACAGTAGCCGAAACGGCAGGTGACTTATACCGAATGCGAGCAGTAACCTGAGGAGAGTCTTTGAGCCATTGCATATCCCGAATACGAACATCGCACGCTTGCACATCACAAGTATAGAGTTCGTCATGGTCACCTAGAACAACGGTATTGGTCTGAGCATCAATCTTTAAGACATGTTTAGGAGAACCTAAAGCAATGCCTAATCCCTTGCGCTGGCCAATGGTGTAGTTACAGAAGCCGCAATGCGAGCCAAGTATTTTGCCCTCCCTATCAATATAGCAACCTGGTTCTACATGCAATCCCTGTTGGGAGAGGAAAGTGCGATAATCGTTATTAGGTATAAAACAAATATCCTGACTTTCTGCCTTCTTGCTCAGTTCAACATAACCATGTTCAAACGCTATTTGTCTTACCTGTGTTTTGGTCAGTCCTCCAAGCGGAAAAATTGTCCGACGGAGGTTTTCCTCCGTGAGCATCCAAAGAAAATAGGTTTGATCCTTGATAGAATCAACCGCATTCTGTAGATAAAGATGTCCACGATGCTCAGCTATTTGTGCATAATGTCCCGTCGCTACATAGTCGCAACCATACATATCGGCAGCCTCTAATAATTTGCCCCACTTTATATGAGAATTGCACATCACACATGGGTTTGGCGTTCTGCCATTGGCATACTCATCCACAAAATTAGAGATGACATATTGGCGGAAGGTCTCTCGGAAATCCAACACATGGTGCTCTATCCCTAAGAGTTGCGCCATATTCTGTGCCTCCGTGATACTATCTTCAGAGCAACATCCTTTGGTATTGGCAAGATTAGCATCCTGGACCACGTCAAAAGTACGGAACGTGGCACCCACCAACTCGTAGCCCTGCTCTTGGAGGAGTATGGCAGCAACGGTGGAGTCAATTCCTCCCGACATTCCTATGAGTACACGCTTAGACATATTGGTTAGACGGTTAGGCGGAAATGATTTCTTGTGCGCGTGCAAGAGCACCGTTGATATGATTACGGACATTCTCTTTGCCAATCATCTTCACAAGTCCCGCTTTATCAAGGGTTTTGTATACATTTTCGTTGACACCAGATAAAACGAGCGTCATTCCACATCGTTGCGAGCGCAAGAATAGTTGCTCAAGATTGTGGATACCTGTTGAGTCCATGAATGAGACTTTACGCATACGTAAGATTCTCACCTTCTGACCATCAGTTCCCATACGTTGGCTAATCTCATCGAACTTATTGGCTATACCAAAGAAATAAGGGCCATCAATCTCATACACTTCGGTGTGTGGAGGGATATGCAATTTCTCCAGGTCGTTGCCATGCAAACGAATATCATTGCTAAGGGTAGGATCAATCTCATCAGAGAAGGAGCGAATAACCGTAGTTTCATTTGTGCGTTTGAGGAAGAGAATCACCGCTAGAAGCAGACCTATCTCAATCGCTATAGTAAGATCAAATATCACCGTTAACACAAATGTAACAAGCATAACGATAACGTCAGACTTAGGTGCTTTAGAAAGAGCAATTATCTCACGCCATCCAGACATATTATAGCTCACAATTATCAACACTCCTGCTAGGCATGCCATTGGAATCATACCTACGAGAGGACCGAAACACAGTAGTACAAGAAGCAATACCACAGCATGTATCATACCCGCTACAGGAGTACGACCTCCATTATTAATATTAGCCATGGTACGAGCAATAGCACCCGTTGCTGGAATGCCTCCAAAGAAAGGAGTAACCACATTAGCAACGCCTTGGGCAATCAGTTCGGTATTCGAGTTATGTTTATCACCGATCACGCCATCCGCCACCATAGCAGATAGCAGAGATTCGATAGCACCCAACATAGCAATGGTAAAGGCAGAAGGGAAAAGCTCCTGTATGAGGTTGATCAGGGTCTGTCCATCGCTTAGATTAAGTTCTGGTAAATGGGGTGCAGGCATACCACTTGGCAAAGTATAAAGATCACCAATAGTAGTAATCGATGTAATACCACCAAACTTACGCAACAACCATACTACCAATGTCATTAAAACAATTGCCAGTAATGAACCAGGAATCTTCTTGCTCAATTTGGTAGAGAAGATAATAATCAACAACGAAGCTATACCAATAGCAAAGGCCCACCAATTAATATCACGCCAATGTTGAAAATAGCAAATCCATTTATGAATAAAATCGGCAGGAGCATCTTGGATTCCCATGCCAAAAAGATCATTCATTTGGGTAGAAAAAATAGTAACTGCAATACCAGCTGTAAAACCAACGATGACTGGATATGGTACAAACTTAATCACATTACCCAACTTGAATACTCCCATAAGAATGAGTAATATACCCGCCATAATAGTAGCGATGAGCAAGCCTGTAAGACCATGTTGCTGGATAATACCATAAATAATGACAATAAACGCGCCTGTAGGTCCACCAATTTGTACCTTGCTACCACCAAAGGCAGAAATAATGAATCCTGCAATAATAGCTGTCACTAAACCTTCTGTAGGACCAACGCCAGAAGAAATACCAAAAGCAATAGCAAGAGGAATAGCTACAACTGCCACAATCATACCTGCTATGAGGTCTTGAAGAAGTTTCTCTTTGCTGTAGCCTTTTAGCGTAGAAAATAGTTTTGGACGAAAAACATCCTTAAATGAAAAATAACTTTGCATTACCTTAAAAAAATCTTATTCAGACACCTTAATATATTAATATTCTTTCTACTTTACTCATGATGGTATGGTTCGCCACGAAGAATAGTCATCGCACGATATATCTGCTCCACAAAGAACAATCGTACCATCTGATGCGAAAACGTCATTTTACTCAATGATATTTTACCATTCGCTCGTTCGTACACAGTCTGAGAAAAACCATATGGACCACCCACTACAAAAACCACGTCTCTGCCTGACGACATTTTCTTTTGCAGATAATCAGCATATTCTATCGAACGATACTCCTTCCCCCTTTCATCCAGTAATATCATATCCGTAGAAGGTGTTATCTGTCGCAGAATAAGTTCGCCCTCTGCTTGCTTCTGTTGTTCGGAGGTCAATGACTTGGTATTCTTGAGTTCGGGTATAACTGCTATGTTAAATGGCACATAGTGAACAAGACGTTTTTGGTAGTCCTGCAATAGTGCTTCAATATGTGCATCAGTAGTTTTGCCTACAACAAGAAGAGTTATTTTCATATACCTCGTTGTTGTTTAATATGTTCATATGCCTCGTTAATGGCACGAAACTTATCAGTAGCTTGTTGACGAATCTCTTCTCCTGCATTAGCCACCTTATCTGGATGATACTTCATTGCCATTCGTCTATATGCTTTTTTCACCTCCTCATTCGTAACAGAAGGAGTAATCTCCAATGCTGTATATGCCCAATTAGCATCCTTACTACGCTGGTATAAAGCCAGTATTGACTGATAATCAGCATCTTGAACACTCATATCCATAGAGATACTAGAAATTATCTCTAACTCTAACTCATGAAGTTCACCATCTGCATTAGCAACCGCTAATAGGAGATGCACCAACTCCAAACGGGTCGAATAGTTAATATGTTGCCCTATTTGTTGTGCTACAGCTTTTGCATCAATATCTTGTTTGAGCAATTCTTTGAGCAACAATAATGCTTGCTTTGCTCCTGCCTCTCCAAAGGTCTTTAACAAGAATGGTTTAATGCAATTAATCTCAGACTTAAGCACCCTTCCGTCTGACTTAATGACGCAAGCTATCAAAACAATAATTGATACACGCACATCCCCTGCTGTGGTTCGTTGTGCACGAAAAGTGCGATTCGTAGAAGAGGAAGTTTGATTATCCGCTCCGTTTTTCTCAAACAACGATGCAATCAACACACCTATGATCGAACCGATGGGGCCACCAACTGCGAAGCCTAATCCGCCTAATATCCATTTTCCAAGTGACATGACGTATAGTTTATAGTTTAGATATAGCTAGTTGTAAATCTTCGGGAGTATCTATTCCTATAGAAGCATGATGAGTAAGCGCAACACGTATTGTAAACCCATTCTCAAGCCAACGGAGTTGCTCTAACGATTCGCTTTTCTCGAGTGAAGATGGAGGCAAGTGTGTTATTTGCTGCAAAACATCTGCACGATAGGCATACATTCCAATATGACGAAAATGCTTTCCTTGTAGAAGCCACTCATTCTGTTCCACTCCACGGAGATATGGAATCACACTACGCGAAAAATAGAGAGCTCTGCCTATGGTTGTATTGTTAGTACCCTTTGTTTCACGCGCAATGGCCACCTTAACGTAGTTCGGATTTTGCAAGTCCTCCCAAGTATCATTCACTGTAAACGGATGTACAAGCGTAGCTATCTCTGTAGGGAAACAATCCATTAATGCCTTAATCTGATCAGGCTGAATAAAAGGTTCATCACCTTGGATATTTACCACAACAATGTCATGATGATTCGGAAGTTCTATACGATTTTGGAGTTCAGAAGTGTAGATTTGATAAGCCTCATATACGCGATCAGTACCACAAGTATGATCAGGAGATGTCATAACAACCTCACCACCAAATGCTCTAACACAGTCATAAATACGCGTATCGTCAGTAGCGACGAGAACGTGATCTAACACTTTTTTTGCCTGTTCATAGACACGTTGGATCATAGGTTTGCCACCTAGATCCGCCAATGGTTTGCCAGGGAAACGTGTACTCGCGTAACGAGCGGGTATGATACCGATAAAAATCATTGTACAACAGGATTATTCGTCATCCTCTATGTATTGATATGGCGTATCTACAGTTTTTTTAGTCCATTTTGTACGGATATAATCAAAACCATATCGATTATTCTTTTTCTTATGCCCATAACCGTAACCATAGCCGTAGCCATAGCCATAACCATATTTAGAACCGTAACCATAGCCATAACCATATGCATATCCTTGTCCAGATTTGTCTGTTGGTATATCAGAAAGGATAACATTCACTTTATCCTTGTGATAGATAGCCAGATTATCTAGTGTAGATTTAGCAAAACGCTTATCGGTAGAGGTACAACGAACTGCATACAGAGTGATATCCGTTTGTTCAATCAATGCCATAGCGTCAGGTACAATACCCACAGGTGAAGAGTCCACAACGATAAAAGTATAACGTTGGCGAAGTATTTTAAGCATTTCTGATAGCTTTTCGCTTCGAATCAATTCTCCTGGGTTAGGAGGAATGGTTCCCGCAGCAATCACATCAAATCCTATATTCTCATTACGAATAATAATATCTTCCAATTCGCAATCTCCAATGAGATAGTTAGTAACTCCCATTGGTGCTTGTAATCCAAGTTTCTCATGAACGTCCGGTTTACGGATATCCATATCTATCAACAAGGTCGTATGCCCTGTCATAGAATATAGCGAAGCTAAATTGGTAGAAATATAAGTCTTACCATCTCCTGATTGAGTTGAAGTGACAGCCACAGCAATATTCGTTTTACGCATAACTTTAAACTCTATGCGCATGCGTATATTACGCAACATCTCAGCATAACTAGAACGAGGTTTTTTGCGCGCATAGGTAGGGTCTTGTGACTTAACATGACGAAGCAAACCTAGCACATCAAATACAGATAAACGCTCTGCCTCTTTGAGTGTACGAACCTTATTGTTGAGCAATTCAGAAAGTATCAACAACAATAATGGTACCAACAATCCAAATGCGAGATAAGACACAGTATTTTTGCGTTTTTCCTTACTATTCATTGCATATGTTGTTCGCGCGCGATCCATCACTTCACTATCTGGAGTATTACCTGCTTTTTGGATTTCCGCCTCAGCTCGTTTTTGGAGAAAGAAAGTGTAGTAGTTATCATCAATACGATAGTTACGTTCAATAGCTACCATTTGTAACTCTTTTTCTGGCAAAGAACGTATCTCGCGTTCAACTTCACGCATGCGAATATTTAAATCCTTTTTCTCAATATCTAAAGAAGCGGTCATGGATTGCACAATCTCAGCAATAGCAGACTTAACATTCTCAATATCGGTAGTAAATTTAGCATAGAAAACATTCTTCTCACTTAGCTCTCCACGTTGAATTTGCAAGTCGTTGAGTTGTTGTACCAATTGCATAAGAATTGGTTCATTCAAACCTAATGTAGAGGGTGCTATTACTGCACCTTGCTCTATTTTTTGATCCAAATAATTTGATAGATAATTTAGATATGTTTCTTTCAATCTCAACGCCATTTGTTGTTGGTCATACTGACTAGCTTTAGACATCAAACCTCCTGCATAAGAATTGACATCAACAAACTTATTCTCCTGACGGAAGTTGGTCATCGCACCTTCACTCTTGGTAAGACTCTTTTGCAAAACCTCCAACTGTTCATTGATAAAAGCTATTGATTTTTCAGCCACCATATTCTTGCGCTCCACGTTTTGCAGGAGATATATTTCGCAAAGTTTATCTATGAATTCACGGTCACGGTCAGGAGTTTCACTAATCAACTGTATACCTAAGACTGTGCTTCGCTCAGTGACAAAATTCAATTGTAAACGACCAGAGAACTCATCGGTAAGACTTTCGCGAGAACGGAAACGGAAATAAACATGTTGCCCTGGACGCATCATCATATTGGTTGGCCATATACGAGCATTAAACAACGAAGTGTTCAATTCCTCACCATAATGTGTAACATAACTAAAAGGATAATCCTCGTTAGTTGTAGTAATTCTCAATAAACCATCTTCTTGTACATCGCAACGAAACAAATATTGATATGCCATTGGGTCTAATTGGGTATATTCTACCATAATAGGTGTATTACGATAGATATTGCGAGTTTTAAATCGTCCCTTGGTAATGTACTCAACATTCATAAAAGACAAAGAGTCTACTGTACGACCTATCAAGTCATAACTTCCAATGATAATCAATTGATTGTTAACATTCGTATATCCTGCTCCAACACCAAAACCTTGCATAATTGAAGCAGAACCATAGCCACTACCTCCTGACTCCTTAATAATCATTGTACCCGTGGTCAAATAGCGTTCAATAACACGCTTATTCTTAAGGTATGCTAATGAAAACGCAATAACAGCTGCTATTGCAAACAAATACCAATGGTGTAAGATACGGATAACCCACTCCATTAAATCAAAATTAGAATTCTCTTCTTCCATTGGCATCATGCCATTTTGCAGAATTTCTTCTTGTGTCATATCTATTAAAATAAATTAATGTTTCTTTTTTTTTCAAAATATAGCGTATATTACCAAACACCTGGAATATAATTCAGCACGGTGATCAGCAAAGAAACGGAACTGGTAATCAATGCTAAGAACCCACTATAACTTGACTGTTTGTAGAAACTACCACTATCACGACTAACATAGATCAAGTCGTTAGGATAAACATAGTAATATTTTGAATCAATAATCGTATTGGTTCGAATATCAAACTCTAGCACTTCTGGTTCTGCATTTCCTCGTGGACGAATAATTCGTACATGACGACGATCACCAGAGTTCATCAAATCACCCGTCATAGCCAAAGCTTGGAAAATAGTCATTCTTTCTTTATAGATAGTATATGTACCAGAATTAGCATCTCCTAGTACTGTAAACTTTTTATTATACAAAGCCACCTTCACATCCGCATCAGGAATAATCTCACGAAAAGCGGCTTTCAATGTATCTTGTGCCTCTAGTTCTGTTAAACCCTCCAATTTCACAGGAGCCAAAAAAGGTATATCTACGGTACCATCAGAATAAATTCGATATGAATTAGCATACTGACCTGAACCATTATTGTTCGCAGATAATGTCTTGGCAATCGTCTCATCCATCGTCACAACTCGATAAATAATCTCATCATTTACTTGTAAACGATAAGGCTCATAAGCAGCAGAATCGTATTGAGGCAAGTTATCACGCTCTTGCAATAGTCCTACTTGTCGATAACCATAGCAACTACTTAACATTCCTAACGCCAAGACGGCTATTATATGCATCAAAATCTTTCTCATCTTATTCCCCTCCTGATTTTGCAGTTTCTATTCTATTCATAATTCGCACGACCAAACCATAGACAAATCCGCCAAAGGCCAATGTTGTTGCCACCACACTAATCGTAGTAGTCACAGAATTCACGCCAAAACTTTGTCCTTTGATACGTTGAATGTAAATCACATCATTAGGTTCTATATAATAGAACTCCGAATTGATAATATCATTTGAACGAACATCAAACACTTTAACTTGTGTTTGTCCTTCTATTTCACGAACGATACGTACTTTGCTACGATCACCAAAGTCACCTATATCACCAGCCATCGCTAAGGCTTCAAAGATAGTCACTTTCTCCTTGGGAATGGTAAATGTACCACTTCCTCTGTCACTAATTACACTAAAGGAGCGACGTACGATATTTACCTCTACAGAAAGCATCTTGTAATCTTTATATCCAGATACATAGGTTGACAACTCACGTTCCAAATCCAACTTTATTTCACGTGTAGTTTTACCACGAACAGGTACACGACCTACCATAGGATAATCTATCGTACCATCATCCAACACAAGATACGTATATAAGTCATACGAACCTCCCGAGTTTGCACTCTGACGGATCTGTGAACTATTGATGCCTGTTCCTGTTGGATTAAACATTTTGCTTACACGTTCATCAATTGAATACACATACACATATAGCCGATCACCTACGCGCACTTGATAATCCTCATAAGTCAAGGTGTCCGCATAAGTAGGAATACCATGTTTACCAGACTCTTGCATCAAGTTAACTTTTTTACTTGTTACACAAGAAGCAAGCAATACTGGCAATAAAAATATCAATATCTTCTTCATTTTCATATCGAATTATCTCTTTTCATCCCAACCAAATGGGTGTAGTGACAGAGGCAATTTAGCCAAAGGATGATAATCACCAAGCAAACCAATAGGGGTTGACTTGCGAATATCACTTACAATCTCTATAGAAGGACGTGCCTCTGAGATACGGAAGCCATTACCCGCTAATATTTGTCTATAACTCTCGGTATGCAATTCTGTAAAGCCCTCGCTAAATTCAAACTCCTCGCCGTCAATGGACAAAGTACGATAGGTTTTCTTCTCTCCTTGTACTGCATTAGATGGCAAACAATCCGCATTAATGCTCAAGAAGTAGCGAACACGCGCATGTTCTAACTCTAGATATCCTGCAACACGATCAAAAGACATTACGTGAACAATATTCTGCTTGACTGCGCCAAAAATCCATTGCAACATATCATAAAAATGCACACCAATATTTGTAGCGATACCTCCCGCTTTGTGCACATCACCCTTCCATGAACTATAGTACCATTTACCACGACTAGTGATGTAAGTTAAATCCACGTCATAGATTTTATCCTTAGGACCATTTTTTACCTTCTCACGCAATGCAGCAATCTTATCATGCAAGCGCAATTGAAGAATAGTGTACGCTTGACATCCTGTTTCCTGCTCCAGTTCTACGAGATTGTCAATATTGTATGGATTTAAAACGAGTGGCTTTTCACAAATCACATTGCATCCTAAGCGCAAACCATAACGAATAAATGCATCATGCGTGTAATTGGGAGTACAGATACTCACCCAAGACAAAGGGTCATCGGTTCGCATTTGCTTGGAGCAAAAACGATCAAACTGCTCATTTTCCGTAAAAAAGGAACAATCTGGAAAACTAGCATCCAAACGTCCCACAGAGTCAAATTTATCATACGCAACCATCAAATTATTACCAGTATCGGCAATCGCTTTGATATGACGTGGCGCTATATAACCCGCAGCGCCAATAAGGGCAAAATTTTGCATAAAAATATTCTATTTTTCAATTAGCGCACAAAGGTACTACAAAAAATGCAATTTTGCAAATAATTTACACAAAAAGTTTACTTTTGAGTAAAATAGAGTTCGCTTAAGGACTCCTATCCTCATAAGAAAAACCCGTTATGAACCCGTCATGAACCCGTAACCACTCCGTTACCACCCCGAGAAGTTACCGAGAAGATACCAAGAAGATACCAAGAAGATAAACAAAAAAACTACTCTATCAAACTTGATAAAGTAGTTAATAAAACCAACCCAAAAACACGAACTATTCTTCTTTTTCCCAAAGATATTTCATCCACTCTGCCATCTTCTGTTCTTGAGGGCTTCCTTGTGCATGCCACAATTTCGTCCCTTGTAATTCATCTGGCATAAATTGCTGCTTAACAAAGTGATTAGGGAAGTCATGAGAATAGAGATAATCACGTCCGTAGCCTAAGTCGTCCATGAGTTGAGTTGGAGCATTTCTCAAGTGCAAAGGAACAGGCTGATTACCCGTCTTTTCCACCAATTCAAGCGCCTGATTAATAGCCAAGTACGCTGAGTTTGACTTCTGCGAAGTCGCCAAATAAACCGTAGCCATTGCTAGTGGAATACGTCCCTCTGGCCAACCTATTTTTTGAAGTGTGTCAAAGCATGCATTCGCCACCAACATTGCATTAGGATTGGCTAATCCAATATCTTCGCTAGCGGATATGACTAGACGTCTAGCAATAAACTTCGGATCTTCGCCTGCGGCTATCATTCTAGCTAGCCAATATAAAGCAGCATCGGGATCACTACCTCGGATGGATTTAATAAAAGCAGATACAATATCATAGTGCAATTCGCCATCCTTGTCATAAGCGACAGGGTTCTGTTGCAACTGTTTTGTTACCGTCTCATTGTCTATCACTCTTACCCCCGAATTAGTAACCAACTCAATAATATTAAGCAGTTTACGCGCGTCGCCTCCCGAGTACCGAAGTATACTCTCCGTTTCTTTAATTTCTACATTCAAACTACGAATATACTCATCCTCCTTCATCACTCGGTTAAGCAAGTGTAATAAGTCATCCTTCGCCAAGGGCTTCAACACATAGACTTGACAACGACTCAAAAGTGGCGTTATCACCTCAAAAGATGGATTCTCTGTCGTGGCGCCAATCAACGTAATTGTACCATCTTCTACAGCCCCTAATAAACTATCCTGTTGAGATTTAGAAAAACGATGTATCTCATCAATAAAAAGCACAGCTCTTCTATCGACTCCTTCTTGCTGTGCACCAAACAGTCCATTATTTGCTGCTGCATGGCGTTTGGCCTTATCAATCACATCGCGCACATCCTTGACACCGCTCGTCACAGCCGAAAGCGTGTAAAAAGGACGCTCTAATTGACGAGCAACAATACGCGCTAAGGTGGTTTTTCCCACTCCAGGAGGTCCCCATAATATAAAGGAAGACAATGTACCCCTATCCAACATCTGACGAAGGATAGCGCCTTCGCCAACTAAGTGTTGTTGACCAATATATTCATTTAGCGTCTTTGGACGCAATCGTTCTGCTAATGGTAACATACCCTCTAAACTCTAAACATTTAACCCTAAACACTTCTCATTTTCTCCACCTCAGCGTGATGTTCCTCCGTCGTCAACATACGTATATGCGTTTCCGTACGCGTATCCGTATCTTCCTTATATACTAAATAGTGATGTTCACCTTTAATAGCCACCTGTGGCAAGTGAGTAATACTAATGACTTGACGCGACGCTGCTATTTGCCGCATGATATCACCCATTTGACTAGCAACTGCGCCACTAACACCCGTATCTATCTCATCAAAAACAATTGTTGGCAAACCATTTACAGAAGCCACCAAAGCCTTGATACACAACATCAAACGACTAATCTCACCACCCGACGCCACATCTGCCACACGACGAAGCGATTGATTGAGATTGGCAGCAAACATAAACTGCACATCATCCTTACCTGTAGGCATAAAATCTACAGTCGGTGTAATATGCACCGCCACATTTGCGTGTTTCACTCCCAATCGTTGCATATCTGCAATCAAGTGAGATGCAATAGTTTCCGTTACGGCTTGACGGGTAGAAGTAAGGATATTGGCAGTCTGAGATAACACCTCATACACTTCTTTCACTTCATCTTGCAAGCGAGCTATATCTTCATCATAATTAGCAAGTTGCTGCATCTGCATCCCCAGCTCATCACGCAAAGAAATTAGTTCTTCTACCGTCTGTACCCGATGCTTCTTCATCAGAGTTTGCAACAAACTTATTCGCTCTTGTACATTCTCTAATCGTTGTGGATCACGTTCCGTGCGATCATATAGACGCTGAATATCGGATAGGATATCTTTTAATTCTATTTCCAAACTATCCATACGTTCAGCCAACGTCGCATCTGCATCTCCCAAACGTACAGAATGAATTAGCGATAAAGCACCCGTGTCACCATCCAATTGCTGCAAAGCAGCAGCGAGTGATTGTTGTATCTCCTCTGCATGCGAGAGACGATACTCTTCTTCCTCCAATTCCTCTTTTTCTCCTGCACGCAAACCTGCATCTTCTAATTGTTGCCATTGAAATGCTACATAATCTGCATCCGATTGGGCTTTAGCAGCACATTCCTGATATTTCTTAAGTTTTTGGAGTGACTCATTATACTGCTCATATGCAACGGTATAAGCGTCTTGTTCAAGTTGATTATTAGCGATAGTATCTACTATCTGTATTTGAAACAGATCATCACCAATGAGTAGACTCTCATGTTGAGAATGAATATCAATCAATTGGCGTGCTAACGCCTTTAATTCTGCCTGCGTAACCACCTCGTCATTCACAAATGAGCGTGAACGACCATTCACATTCAACTCACGACGAATAATAATCTCTCCATCTCGCACAAAGGTCGCCTCAATGATACATTTTTCTTCGCCTTCAGTAATTGTTTTCGTGTCGGCCCTAGCACCCATAACAAGATTAAGAGCACCCAGAATAATACTCTTACCAGCACCTGTCTCACCTGTCAACACAGAGAACCCATTTTGGAAATCCATATCCAAATGAGTAATCAGGGCATAATTACGGATATGTAAATGCTTCAGCATTCCTTATTCTTCCTCGTAATATCCTTGTTCTATACCATATTGAAGTTCGCCATCCATAATCAACTGGATTTGCTCACTTGTCAAATTCACTCCTTGCTCTTTCGTTTTTGCCAGAAGGTATTCTAATTGAGCAGTCTCATCAATCTCCCCTTCAAGATAAGTCACCTCTTCTGCTGACTCTTCTAACAAACCATTTTCCATTAGAAAATCATCCATCAAATCCAACACTAATAACACATCCGTTTGATTCATACCATGACGATCTTGCTCAGGAATAAGTTTCCATATATAATCTAAGAGTTGTTTCTCTTCTGCCTCTAAAAGGCTTAATTCTACATTTGGATTCATATAAAATTTGAAAATTGAATGATTAATTATGAATTATTTTGATTTTCGCTTGCAAAATTACAAAAATATTCTTACCTTTGCAAATTATTTAGTAAAAAACTCAAAAAAAATGAATAATTTTATCCAACGAACTCTTTCTGCCGTAGTGTATGCAGGTACAGTTATCGCCTCTACCCTATTCCATCCAATGTACTTTGGAATCGTATTTATGATAGTAAGTGCATGGGCTATTTACGAGCATCATAAGCTCATCCAAACTAGTATCAAATCTGCTTGTTATGCTATCACAGCAGCTGTGCTACTATTTGCTACTTTATACTTCTATTTCTCAGGAGATCCCGTATTCAAATGGTTATTATTCTTCTACTTAGCCACTCTTACTGCCGCCGTCATTCGTGAACTTTTCATACCTCAAGACGATCCTATTCGCAGTTGGGGAAACCTGTGTGCTGGTCAGCTCATGATTGCCCTACCTTTTGCACTCATGAATGGTATTTTAATGGAAAATCAATTTCTCCTTTTGGCACTTTTCATCATTATTTGGCTCAACGATAGTGGCGCCTATATTGTGGGTTCGCTTATGGCCAAACGCAAACAAGGTAACCATAAAATGTTTCCACGAGTTAGTCCTGCCAAATCATGGGAAGGATTGATTGGTGGTTTTATTTTTGACATATTAGCAGGTTACATCTTTTATCACATCGGTTGGACGGTCGATTTAACCCTAACCCCTTATCCTTTGCTCAATAGTATTCTTTTCGCACTTACCATCGGTATATTTGGCACACTAGGCGACTTAATAGAGAGTTTGTTCAAACGCACAATTGGTGTAAAAGATTCGGGCAAGTTCCTTCCAGGTCATGGTGGTGTATTAGATCGTTTTGATAGTTTGCTTCTGGCAGTACCCGTCGTATATCTACTGTTTGTTTATTTGTAGAGATGTTCTTCCTCATTCGCACACTCAGTTTTCTTCCGCTACCTATCCTCTATGGTTTGGCAGATTATTTTATATACCCCATTCTTAGGTATATTGTGCGTTACCGTCTCAAATTAGTACAAAAAAACATTCGCCTTTCATTCCCCAAAAAAACACCTACAGAACACAAGCAAATCATCCAAGATTTTTACCACCATTTTGCCTCTATACTCGTAGAAATCATCTACGGATATCGCGCTTCCGACGAAGAAATGCGCCAACGCGTTGTGTTTGAGAACATGGAACTTCTCGAGAATCTTGCTCATAAGAAGCATGGCGTTATCGCTTATTTAGGACATGTATGCAATTGGGAATGGATAGCCGATGTAGGCAAACAATTTAGCGATAAAACGATTGTAGAACATAATGTTTATCGTCGTCAAAAAAACACCCGCGCAGACCATGCAATGCTTGAATTACGCAGCAAGCGTGGAGGCGAATGTGTAGAGAAGAACCAGTTGCTACGCAAACTTGTACAACTTCGTCATGCTGACCATCCATTTGTGATAGGTTTGATAGCCGATCAAAAACCTTCGCCTCGTAACGCGCATGTATGGACTACTTTCCTCAACCAAGAAACTGCCTTCTTGGATGGAGGTGAAACTCTTGCTCGCAAGTTTGACCTTGGCGTTGTTTATGTTCACATTACATCCCCACAAAGAGGATATTATCGCATTCATTTTGAACTCATTACAGACGACCCTAATAGTATGCCTCAAGATAGCATAACCCTTGCTTATGCTCGCTTTTTAGAGCAAAATATTTGCCTACAACCACACGCTTGGCTCTGGACACACAATCGTTGGAAATGGGCAAGAGATACCAGAGAAACGCAAATGGAAAAATGAAAGGATAAGAAATACTTGCGTATTTCAAAAAAAAGTTGTACCTTTGTCGCCTAAAACGTTTAGAACCTTTTAAACAGCACCGTCAGGTGCGCTTAGAACTTTAGAACTTAGAACTTTTTTTAAACTTTTTATATTATGGAATTCAAGTATGCACCCATGTTTCAATTGGGTAAAGACGAAACAGAGTATTATCTCTTGACAAAGGACCACGTGTCAGTTAGTGAGTTCGAAGGCAAACCTATGCTGAAAATCGAGGCAGAAGGTCTCACAAAAATGGCCAACGCCGCATTCTCCGATGTCAGTTTTATGCTCCGACGCAGCCACAACGAGCAAGTAGCTAAGATTCTCCGCGACCCAGAGGCTAGTGCCAACGACAAGTATGTAGCCCTCACTTTCTTGCGCAATGCGGAAGTATCATGTAAAGGTCAACTGCCACTATGCCAAGATACGGGTACTGCTATCATTCATGGAGAAAAAGGTCAACAAGTATGGACTGGTTATTGCGACGAAGAGGCACTCTCCAAGGGTGTATATCTCACGTATACAGAGCGCAACCTCCGTTACTCTCAAAATGCTCCACTCAATATGTATGACGAAGTAAACACTAAGTGTAACCTCCCTGCACAAATTGATTTGGAAGCTACAGAAGGTATGGAGTATCACTTCCTCTGTGTTACCAAAGGTGGCGGTTCTGCGAATAAGACTTACCTTTACCAAGAGACCAAAGCACGCATCCAAAACCCAGGTACTCTTATTCCATTCCTTGTTGAGAAAATGAAGAGTCTCGGTACTGCAGCTTGTCCTCCATACCACATCGCGTTTGTGATTGGTGGCACTAGCGCAGAGAAAAACCTGCTTACAGTTAAACTGGCATCTACTCACTACTACGACACACTCCCTACGACTGGTGACGAGACAGGTCGTGCTTTCCGTGACATCGAACTTGAGGAGCAATTGCTCAAGGAGGCATACAAGATCGGTCTTGGTGCACAATTCGGTGGCAAATATATGGCACACGACATCCGTGTTATTCGTCTTCCACGTCATGGCGCAAGCTGCCCAATCGGTTTGGGAGTAAGTTGTTCTGCTGACCGTAACATCAAGTGTAAGATCAACAAAGACGGTATCTGGATCGAGAAGATGGATAACAATCCTGCTTCCCTCATCCCAGAGGAGCTCCGCCAAGCTGGTGAAGGCGATGCTGTATGCGTAGATCTCAACCAACCAATGGCGGATGTATGCAAACTGCTCTCTCAATATCCTATCGGCACACGCCTCTCTCTCAACGGAACAATTATCGTAGGTCGTGACATCGCTCACGCTAAGATCAAAGCGCGTTTGGATGCGGGTGAAGGTATGCCTGAGTACCTAAAGAACCACCCTATCTACTACGCTGGACCTGCTAAAACTCCTGCGGGTATGCCTTGTGGTTCTATGGGACCTACCACCGCTGGCCGTATGGACCCATACGTAGATGAGTTCCAAGAGAATGGTGGTAGCTTGATTATGCTCGCTAAGGGTAACCGTACTATCGACGTGACAAATGCTTGCCAAAAGCATGGTGGTTTCTACCTCGGTTCTATCGGTGGTCCTGCTGCGATATTGGCACAAGAGAACATCAAGTCAATTGAATGTGTTGAATATCCTGAATTGGGCATGGAGGCAATTTGGAAAATTGAAGTAGAGAATTTCCCTGCATTTATCCTCGTGGACGATAAGGGTAACGACTTCTTCAAGCAACTCAAACCCTGCGAAGGATGTACTATTCTTAAGTAAGACATATGTCTGAAGAAAACAAAAAAATAAGTTTTTGGGCACAATTGCGGAACAAGTACCGCATTAGTATCATCAACGAAGAGACATGGGCAGAACGAGGGCATCTCCATCTTAGTGGATGGGGTGCCATCGTTATGTTGGGCATCGTCTTTGCACTAGCATTGGTGCTATTTTCGTTGGTTATACTCTATACTCCTATTCGCAATTATTTACCCGGATACTCCGAGAATATTCGCCATCAGTTAATGGAAGAGTCTGCTCGAGTTGATTCGTTGGGTACTAGTTTGGAATTACAACGACAGTACCTGAATA
Source organism: Paludibacteraceae bacterium (assembly GCA_045119815.1). Classification (GTDB taxonomy): domain Bacteria; phylum Bacteroidota; class Bacteroidia; order Bacteroidales; family Paludibacteraceae; genus Colicola. The sequence goes on from JBGVEC010000005.1 coordinate 88,771, forward strand.
TCATCTCACAAGTAGTAGCAGGTGAAGTATCTACTGACACGATAGCAAGCATGGATTCTATGCAGATTATTATGCGTGAAGAACTATTGCAGGCTAAGAGTGAGGCCACAGCAGAGTTTATTGCACAATACGAAGCGAAAGAGAAAGATAACCTGCAGTTGTTTGAAGCTGTGCAAGCACCTCACACTACCCATCGATCTGATTTCTTTCCTCCGCTACACGGCAAAGTTACTGAAGCCTTTTCGGACACTAGTCATGAAATTGTTATCAGCAGTTACGGCAACAAGAATGCTTCTGCCACCCTAGATGGCACAATCATTCTTTGCCAATACAACATCAATAGTACTTATACGATAATCATCCAACACACACAATTCGTATCCATCTATAAGGGGATAAAGCAACCGCTAAAGGCCGTAGGTGACCATGTGATAGCTGGAGAGGCAATAGGACTACTAGACGGTCTGACATTGGGATTTGAGTTATGGAAAAATGGACAAGCTGTCAATCCCGAAGAATATGTGATGTTTTAGAATTGAATATGAGAGTAAAAGAAACAATATGTTTATTGTGGGCTGCAATCATAGTATGCAGTATGTCTTCGTGTAGCATTTCTGCTCGCGTGAAGCGCGCTGATAAGAGATACAATATCGGAGAATACTATGCAGCTGCCGACATGTATAAACAAGTTTATAAACAAGTCAAGAGCAAAGACAAAAAAACACGTGCACATGTCGCATTCAATCAAGCAGAGTGCTATCGTATATTGAATAATAGCAAAGCCGTTAGCGCATATAAAAATGCTATTCGCTACCACTATCACGATTCTATCGTATATTTACATTATGCGCAAGTTCTGCAATACCAAGGCAAGTACAAAGATGCCATCAAACAATATGACATCTATCTAGAACAGCATCCTAGTGACTACGTTGCACAAGCGGGCAAGTATGCTTGTCTGAAGGTAGAAGAGTGGAAGCAACAGCACTCGCGTTACAAGATCGCACCTGCTAAAGAGTTCAATGCCAAACGATCCTCTAACTTCGCTCCTGCGTTTATCACATCTGATGGCGATGCATTAATTTTCACATCCAATCGTCAAGAGCAGCAATCCTCAACCAAAAAGAAAGTACGCAACTCATCCGTTACGGGTATGCCTACCTTTAATCTCTATTCCGCCCGCAAGAACGCTGCTGGAAAATGGGAAGAAATAGAACTCTGCGAAGGACTATATTCAGAAACAGAAGGCGAGGAAGAAGGGACAACTCAAAAACAAACCACTACCGCTGAACTCGGTGTATGTTGTTTCGGAGAGGAAGGACGAATCATGTATTTTACTTATTCCAAACCTATCAACGGACAAGATATTGGTGCCAAGATATACACTTCTCAACGTGCTAGTGGCGAGTGGAGTGAAGCACAAGAACTTAAATTATTCAGCGACAGTAGCATTACTGTAGGACACCCTTCGCTATGTGCAACCGGTGACACACTCTATTTTGTGAGCGACGCACCTGGGGGATATGGAGGTAAAGATATTTATATGGCGCTCAACAATGGAGGCGCATGGGAGGATATTCGCAATTTAGGTCCTAGCATCAACACTTCTGATGATGAGTTATTTCCATACATTCGCCACGATGGAAGATTGTATTTCTCCTCCAAAGGACATCCAGGTTATGGCGGATTAGATTTATTCTATGCTATACCTGAAGACACTATTTGGAATGTTTTTAACATGGGTGCTCCATTTAACTCTACAGGTGATGATTTTGGTATTACCTTTGCGGGAAAGAGCGAAGACGGATTTTTCTCATCCAACAGAGGACAAAAGAAAGGATATGACCTCATTTACTCATTTGTATTACCACAAATGGAAATTACTATTGAAGGAAAAGTCCTCAATAGTGACGGCGAACATCTATCCGATGCCACATTACGATTGATTGGCAACGATGGCACAAACGTCAAAACACAAATTCGTCGAGATGGCACTTATCGTTTGAAACTCAACAAGGACACCCACTATGCTATGCTAGCCACCGCACGCGGATTCCTTAATCAAAAGCATGTATTCACAACAGAGGGGCTCAAAGACAGCTATACCTACGACCAGGACTTCACACTTGCGCCTATCTCCAAACCCGTGAAAATGGATAATATTTTCTTTAAGTTTGGTAGTTGGGAACTCACACCTGATTCAGAAGCAGGCCTCAAAGCATTGGTAAAATTGCTTAACGACAATCCAAACATAACTATCGAGCTCGCAGCACATACGGACCTTGTGGGCAACAACGCTGCTAACCAAGAACTCTCGCTCAAACGTGCACAGTCAGTAGTTGATTATTTGATTAAGAACGGCATTGAGAAAGACCGCCTGACAGCGATTGGCTACGGCGAAGAGAAACCAGTAGTCGTGGACGATAATCTGCACAAACAATATCCATACTTGCCTAAGGAGCAAGTGCTAGACGAAGCATTTATCACTACCCTATCTGCGGACAAACAAGAAGTATGCAACTCGCTCAACCGTCGTACCGAGTTCCGCGTACTCAAAACCACATATAACTTGTACTAACTCATCACTCATACTTCATAGTATATAACAAAATGAAACAATATCTCGAACTCTGCCAACGAGTACTCAACGAAGGTACTCTCAAGCAAGACCGTACAGGTACAGGTACCAAGTCGGTCTTTGGTCATCAAATGCGCTTTAATCTGGAGGAAGGTTTTCCACTTTTGACCACCAAGAAACTCCACCTCAAGTCTATTATCTACGAACTATTGTGGTTCCTCCGTGGTGACACTAACGTCAAATACCTCCAAGAACATGGTGTACGCATTTGGAACGAATGGGCAGATGAGAATGGCGAACTAGGTCCTGTCTATGGGCACCAATGGCGCTCATGGCCAGACTACCAAGGAGGACATATTGACCAAATCAAACTGCTTGTAGAGCAAATCAAAAACAACCCTAATTCACGCCGCCATATCGTGAGTGCATGGAATGTGGCAGAAGTTAACAATATGGCTTTACCACCTTGCCACACCCTTTTCCAATTCTATGTAGCAGACGGACGACTCAGCTTACAACTCTACCAACGCTCAGCAGATATTTTCCTTGGGGTGCCATTCAACATTGCCTCATATGCACTTCTACTGATGATGATGGCGCAAGTTACAGGCTTAAAAGCGGGAGATTTTGTGCACACATTTGGTGATGCCCATATCTATACCAATCACTTTGAGCAAGTGCAACTTCAACTCACACGCGACACGCGCGCGTTACCTAAAATGATTATTAACCCAGAGGTAAAAGACTTGTTCGATTTCAAATTCGAAGACTTCACCCTCGTGGACTACGATCCACATCCACATATCCCTGGCGTAGTAGCCGTTTAAAGCCCTGCCTTCCAAACACCGATAAGCCATCTCCACTTAGTCTTTTACGGGTTCTTATCTCACTTTGTTCGAACGATTATTTCATGACGGGTTCATAACGGGTTCATACTGATACAACACAATATCTATACAAGACTTTTATGCTATCTATCATCGTTGCTATATCCGAAAATAATGCCATTGGCAAGGCGGGTGATTTGTTGTGTTACTTGCCTGATGACCTCAAGCATTTCAAGGCACTCACTATGGGTGCTACGGTTGTCATGGGCAAGAAAACTTTCTTCTCCCTTCCCCGTCGTCCTTTGCCTAATCGCAGAAATATCGTACTCACTCGCGACATGAGTTTCACATACGACAATACCGAAATAGCACACTCTATTGAAGAGCTGCAAACTATGATTTCAACAAATGAAATGGTGTTTATTATCGGCGGAGGAGAAGTATACAAACAGTTCATGCCATTGGTTGATGAGTTGCAGATCACGCACATACACCACAATTGGGAGGATGCCGACACTTTCTTCCCAGAGATTGACCCTACTATTTGGCATTGCGTCAACGAAGAAAAACACCCCGCAGACGAAAAGCACCAATATGCTTTTACCTTTGCAACATACAAAAGATTAGACTAAATTGATTTTCTCACTAACTTTACAGCTATTTTTAACACAAATAATATCCGCATGCGTAAAATAATTTTCATGGCTACACTTGCACTTTTGGCAACTGCTTGCCAAACCAACCAAGACAACGATAAAGCACCTATCACTAAGCCTCAGATCACCATCAACGGCGGACGACTCACACCCGAAGCACTTTGGGCAATGGGACGCATCAATAGCGTACACCCTGACGAGCAATCAGGACGCATCGCCTACACCATAAGTTATTATAGCGTGGAAGAAAATCGCTCCACTTCGTGGATTAGAGTATGCCAACACACCTCATCGCCTGATAGCCTCTCGCCTAATAGCCTAAAAACGATAGACGAATTCGTTGGTCATAGCCCAGCATGGCATAAGGGCCAATTGTGCTATATCAACGGCGATGGAAAAGTGGCAATCAGAGGCGATAAGGCGAAAGGCGACAAGGCGGTATTAACTGGCTTCGAGCATGACATAGAAGGATTTTTGCTCTCTCCACAAGGAGACAAAATCATCCTCATTGCACAAGTAAAAACCATCCCTTCTACCGCAGACAAACACCCCGACCTACCGCTAGCCTCTGGTCGCGTGGTAGATGACCTGATGTATAAGCATTGGGACGAATGGACTGAAACCGCACCACATCCGTTCTTGTGTGAACTCTCATCTCTCAACTCTCAACTCTCAACTCTCAACTCTATCGACCTACTGGAGGGAACGCCTTATGAATCTCCGATGAAACCTTTTGGCGGTGTAGAGCAATTAGCTTGGAGTCCTGATGGCAAAACTATCGCATACACCTGCCGCAAAAAAAGTGGTCTAGACTATGCCATCTCTACCAATTCCGATATCTATCTCTATGACATAGCGACAGGCACACACACCAACCTCACCGAAGGCAATGGCGGATACGACACCAACCCCTCCTATTCCCCAGACGGACAATGGATAGCATGGCAGTCTATGGAGCGTGATGGATATGAGAGCGATGAGAATCGCCTAATGATCCAGAACCTCCAAACTGGCGAGCGTCGTTTCCTTACTCAAGGTATGGAAACCAATGTAGATTCCTATTATTGGAAAGACAATAACTCTCTCGTATTTAGCGCCGTATGGCATGGATGCTCCATGCTCTACGAAGTAAAAACAACTCCTGAACTCCCTAACTCCTCAACTCCTCAACCCAAAGTATTGACCACAGGCCAATACGACTATGTACCTGGCGGTAATATCGGCGATACCTACTATTGCCTACGCCACTCCATGCGAGAGGCAAATGAAATCTTCGCCTTTACACCCTACACCCTACACGCTACACCTACCCAACTCACCCACGAAAACGACAATATCTACTCACAGATTGAGATGGGTACTGTAGTACCTCGTTGGCAAAAGACTACCGATGGCAAGCAAATGCTCACATGGATTATCTATCCTCCTCACTTTGACCCATCAAAGAAATATCCTACTCTGCTCTATTGCGAAGGTGGTCCACAATCGCCAGTGAGTCAGTTCTGGAGTTTCCGTTGGAATTTCATGATGATGTCAGCTAACGACTATATCATCGTAGCCCCTAACCGCCGTGGCTTGCCTGGTTTTGGAAACGAATGGAACGAGCAAATTAGCGGCGATTACGGAGGTCAATGTATGAAAGACTACCTCAGCGCTATTGACGAGTTCGTCGCAAGCGAACCATATGTAGACAAAGATCGTCTCGGTTGCGTAGGTGCATCGTTTGGCGGCTTCAGCGTATATTGGCTAGCTGGTCATCACAACAAGCGCTTCAAAGCCTTCATCGCACACGATGGAATCTTTAACATGGAGATGCAATACCTCGAGACCGAGGAGAAATGGTTTGCCAACTGGGATATGGGTGGCGCCTATTGGGACAAGAGCAACAAGATTGCTCAGCGCACTTTCGCCAACTCACCCCACCTGTTTGTGGATAAATGGGACGCTCCTATCCTCTGCATCCACGGCGAGAAGGACTATCGTATCCTCGCTAACCAAAGTATGGCAGCCTTCGATGCAGCGAAAATGCGAGGAGTGGATGCACAACTGCTCATCTTCCCAGACGAGAACCACTGGGTACTCAAACCACAAAACGGTATCCTCTGGCAACGAACCTTCTTTGCATGGTTAGACAAATACTTGAAATAACAACTAGTTAGACTAGCACGACTAGCCTAACTAGACAGAACAAATACACTATGCTAACAAACAAAACCGCTCTTATCACAGGAGCATCACGTGGAATAGGCAAAGCCATCGCCTTACTCTATGCAGACTATGGTTGCAGCCATATCGTTATCACCGACTTAGTAGAACAAGAACAAGTGGCTTCCCTACTGGAAGAACTAGAGAGCAAAGGCTCTCAAACCCTTTATATTCAAAGCAATGCAGCCAATTTTGACGCCGCTCACGAGGCAGTCAAACAAGCAGTAGAGACCTTCGGTAAACTGGATATCTTGGTTTGCAACGCCGGCATCACACGAGACACCCTGCTCATGCGCATGGGCGAACAACAATGGGATGACGTGATAGACATCAACCTCAAATCCGTCTTCAACTACTGCCACGCAGCAGCCCCATACATGATGCGCCAACGTAGCGGTAGCATCATTGCTATGTCCTCCGTAGTGGGCATTGCAGGCAACGCTGGACAAGCCAACTATGCCGCATCTAAAGCGGGTATCATCGGCCTGATCAAATCCCTAAGCAAAGAACTAGGTGCTCGTAATATACGTGCCAATGCGATCGCTCCAGGATTTATTCTTACCGATATGACATTAGCATTACCCGAGGAAGTAAGACAAGAAATGGTCAAAATGGTACCGATGCGCCGTTGTGGCGAGGCCGAAGAAGTAGCTAAAGTGGCATTATTCCTTGGCTCAGACCTATCGTCCTACGTATCCGGACAAGTGATCTCCGTCAACGGAGCAATGGGATAAGACGCCGCAAGGCGGATATCGGACGCTTCGCTATTGGATATAGGTAGCAAAAAAAGAAGAACCCCCAAGGGGCCCCCTTTAGATGGGTTCTCCTCCATGAGTTCAGCAAAAAAAAGAAGAACCCCCAAAAGGAGATTCTTCTTTTTTGTTGCCAAACTAGGACTCGAACCCAGACAGACAGAACCAGAATCTGTAGTGCTACCATTACACCATTTGGCAAGAAATTTTGCTCTTTCACAAAATCGGCTGCAAAGGTAATGCTTTTTCACGAAACCACCAAAAAAAGAACAAAAAAAAGTTATCTAACTCGTCTTTAAACTTTAAACTTTCAACTTTCAACCCAAAAACTTGCATATATGCAAGATTTTCTGTATCTTTGCAACCTAATTTGAGTTATTACGCCCTAAACAAAAACATTATGGCTTATCGTATAGCATTAATAGGTTATGGCAATATTGGTCGTGCTGCAGAGCAGGCCATCATCGCTGCTCCAGATATGGAACTAGCTGGTATCTATCATCACAATGATTCGTTGGACACCATTGAGGCAGATGCAGTACTACTCTGTACCCCTACTCGTGAGGTGGAGAAGTTTGCTCTTCAACTCCTAGAGAAAGGTATCTGCACCGTGGATTCGTTTGATATTCACAACCAGATCGTGGCCCTACGCAAGAGCTTGGACGCAGCCGCTAACGCGCATCAAGCTGTGAGCGTGGTTTCTGCTGGTTGGGACCCAGGTAGCGACTCTGTGGTACGTGCCCTACTCCTAGCCATGGCACCACAAGGTATCACCTATACCAACTTTGGACCTGGTCGCTCTATGGGACATACCGTAGCAGCCAAAGCCATTGAGGGTATCAAAAATGCACTCTCTATGACCATTCCACTAGGTACAGGCGTACACCGCCGTATGGTGTATGTAGAACTCGAGGAAGGAGCTTCTGCCGCCGAGGTAGAGAAGCGATTGTTGGCTGATGATTATTTTGCGCACGATGAGACCCACATGATCGTAGTAGATGATGTAGAGGCACTCAATAATGTTGCGCATGGCGTCAATCTCGTCCGCAGCGGCGTGAGTGGCAATACCCATAACCAACGCTTTGAGTTCAATATGACCATCAACAATCCTGCATTGACCGCCCAAGTGATGGTATCTTGCGCTAGAGCAGCTGTTCGTATGCAACAAGCAGGACGATATGGCGCATACACCATGATAGAGTTAGCACCTATAGACTTATTACCTGGTGAGAAAGAACAACTGATCAAACAACTAGTATGATTATGAAACGAATGACTATTATAGATTTTGTAGAAAAATACACCCACGAGTATAGCGAGCTCACCTTCCTTCGCGAAAAAGTAGATGGTGTATGGACCGAAACGAGTTTCTGTGCCACCCGAGAAGAGGCACATAAGATTGGTGCTGGTCTAGTAGCATTAGGCCTAAAGAAAGGCGACAAAGTATCCCTACTCTCTCAAGGACGTAACCTATGGATCACCAGCGAGTTGGGTATCCTATACGCAGGAGGTGTGAATGTACCATTGAGCATCAAACTCACAGAGTCCACCGACCTGTTGTTCCGTATTCAACACTCTGAGTCACGTTATGTGATCGTAAGCGAGCAACAATTGCCTAAGATCCGCAGCATCATCAAGGATTGCCCATTGGTAGAGAAAATCATCGTACTTGATCCTATCAATGACTATCAAGATAACGAGATGCCTATCACCGACGTGATTGCTATGGGCGAGGAGTACCTCAAGGAGCATGCAGCGGAATTCCAAACACTATATGAGTCCATTGGTCCAGATGATTATGCCAACATCAGCTATACCTCTGGTACCACAGCAGACCCTAAAGGTATCTTACTTACCCACCGCAATTATACAGCCAATGTGGAACAAGGAGCCAGTGTGATCCATTGTGACAAAGGGGATGTGATGCTTATCATTCTACCACTAGACCACTGTTTTGCCCATGTGGCAGGCTTCTACACCATGATGTCCTACGGCGGAAGCATAGCAACTGTACCTATCGGCAAAACAGCCATAGCCACCCTAAAGAATATCCCTATCGCAATCAAAGAGGTGAGACCAATGCTCATGCTATCTGTTCCCGCCTTGGCACGAAACTTCCGCAAAAGCATCGAAACGAGTATTAAAGCCAAAGGTAAAGTAGTAGAGAGACTCTACGAGTTTGCACTCAACAATGCGATTAAATACAACAAAGAGTACTGGAACCGTGGCGGTTGGCAAGCATGGCGATACCCTTTGGTTAAACTCTTTGATAAGATTATCTTCCAGGCTGTACGTGAAGGCTTCGGTGGCAGAATGAAGTTCTTCGTAGGCGGTGGCGCATTGCTAGACATCGAGTTGCAACGTTATTTCTGCGCAGTAGGCATGCCTATGTTCCAAGGATATGGACTGAGCGAAGCTACGCCAATCATATGTGCCAACTCCATGGGACATGCTATATTCGGTTCGAGCGGACGCATTGTTAGTCCATTAGATCTTAAGATATGCGACGACGAAGGCAATGAAGTGCCACATGGTCAAAAGGGCGAGATCGTGATCAAAGGCGAGAACGTGATGGCTGGTTATTGGAAAAACCCTGAATCAACCGCTAAGACTATCATCGACGGTTGGTTGCACACAGGCGATATGGGTTATGTAACCGATAAACATCCTGGCTACTTGTGGGTAGTAGGACGATTCAAGTCGCTACTTATTAGTGCCGACGGCGAGAAATATAGTCCAGAGGGCTATGAGGATAGTCTCACCGATGGTAGCAAATACATCGAGCAAGTCATCCTGCACAACAACCAAGACCCTTACACCATTGTGCTCATCGTCCCTAACAAAGAGGCACTCAAGGAATATGTCAAGGCACAAAGCATTGATCCTACTACAAAGGCAGGCAAGAAAGCTATGTTGCAGAAGATCCAAGACGAAGTGAACGAGTATAAGAATGGCAAGTTTGCGGGGATGTTCCCAGAACAATGGTTGCCTAAAGCGATAGCGGTATTGCCTGAGGCCTTTACTGAGCAAAATCATATGGTCAACTCGACCATGAAGATCGTTCGTGGCAAAGTGGAGGAATACTATGCCGACCGCATTGAGTATGCTTACACTCTAGAAGGCAAAGAACTCTTCAACGAAAAGAATATCGCATCCCTCTAAACAACTGAACTTCTGAAAATTCGCTTGCGAATAATCGTTCGAGGCGCTAGTCGAGATAAGAACTACTAAACTTCTAAACTAAATGCTTGTCATTTTCATCGCCATATCGATCATAGCCATTCTCCTTACTAGGGGTATTAAGCTGAGTGAACGTATCACAGAGTTCTCCAAAGGCGCAGGACACAAAAACATGCTCCTCATGGTATGGATCTTTATCCTGGCAGGTGCCTTTGCTTCTAGTGCCAAAGCTATGGGCGCAGTAGAAGCGACGGTTAATCTCACATTGGCTATCCTACCTACCCAGTTCCTCTTGGCAGGACTTTTTATCTCCGCATGTATCGTTTCACTTTGCATGGGCACTAGTGTGGGTACGATCGTGGCGCTTGTTCCTATTGCGGCTACCTTAGCCGATAAGACCGATATGTCTGTGGCGCTGATGACCGCTAGCATCGTCAGTGGTGCGTTCTTTGGTGATAACCTCAGTTTTATCTCGGATACTACCATCGTAGCTACTCAATCGCAAGGGTGCAAGCCTAGTGATAAGTTCAAGTACAACTTCTTCCTTGTTTTACCATCGGCGATCATCGTGGCACTCCTATACTTCTTCCTCGGTTCATCTACGAGCGAGGTGATTAGTGCTCCTGTATTATGGTGGAAAATCATCCCTTATGCTGCAGTACTCATTCTTGCCACTAGCGGCATGAACGTAATGGTGGTACTATTGATGGGCATTCTGCTCACAGGTATCGTAGGCATTGCGGATGGCAGTTACAACTTTATGGAATGGACCGCTAGTCTCACCAACGGTGTGATGGGCATGGGCGAGTTGATACTCATCTCCATGATGGCAGGCGGTATCTTTGCTCTCATCACCTATAAGGGCGTAATGGATCGCCTAGTGCAACTCATCACCAGCAAAGTGCGCACACGCAAAGGGGCAGAACTCAGCATATGTACTACCGTTGCCCTAGCCAATGTGATTACCGCCAACAACACCGTGGCTATCCTTAGCGTAGGAGATATAGCTAAGAACATCGCTAAGCGCTTTGATATTGACCCTCGTCGCACAGCATCCCTATTGGATACCACATCGTGTACCGTACAAGGACTAATCCCTTATGGGGCACAGTTATTGATGGCTAGCGGTATAGCTGGCATATCATCATTGAGCATCGTACCCTATTTGTACTACCCTATGCTCATTGGTGTAACCGTACTAGCAACCATCCTATTACCAAGTAAAAAAAATAAACATTAACTTTTTAATACAATCATTATGAACACAACACCAACTCCCCACATCGGGGCTAAGTATGGCGAAATCGCCGAGACAGTCATCATGGCAGGTGACCCCTTGCGCGCTAAAATGATGGCAGAGAAATATCTGGATAACCCAGTTCAATTCAATAATGTACGAGGCATGCTCGGCTTTACTGGCACACACAACGGCAAACCTGTCAGCGTGATGGGCCACGGTATGGGTATTCCTTCTATTGGTATCTACACCTACGAGTTGTACAACTTCTACGGCGTGAAGAACATCATCCGTGTAGGTAGTTGCGGTAGCATTAACAAGGACTTGAACGTGGGTGACTTGGTAATCGCTATGGGCGCTTGCACCAATAGCAACTATGCTATACAATATGAGTTACCAGGCACCTATGCCCCTATCGCTGACTTCGATCTCTGCCGCCGTGCAGCCGAAGCTGCAGAGCGTTTTGGCTACAACTACAAAGTGGGCAACGTATTCTCATCCGACACCTTCTATACCGAGAATGCACATAACGACAAATGGATCAACATGGGCGTCTTGGCAGTAGAGATGGAGGCACCCGCCTTGTATATGAATGCGGCTCGTAGCGGCAATAAGGCATTGGTTATCTGCACCGTATCAGACAACATCCTCACTGGCGAAGCCACCACTGCTGAACAACGTCAGAATAGTTTCACCCATATGATGGACGTAGCATTCAGCTTGCTATGAGAAGATTGCTGATCGCATTGGGGCTATGGGTTATGGGGCATGGACTGTTAGTGGCCGAGCAATACATAGAACCCATCGTATATGGTGATATGGACCAATGGGTTGTACGTTATATCACAGAGTCCAAGATCCTAGGCGGACAAACCAAAACATTATATACTTTAGGAGCCACAGATACGATTCGTGAGAATGTAGCATACATTGCAGCGAATGACAACCCTTGGGGTTGTAGCGACACCTATGCCAAATGCTTTGGAGTAGAGACAGCCATGAGTGGTTCGGTAGTCCCCGAGCCTCGTGGTTATGGCTATTGCTGCCGATTGCGCAATGTATTGACTGAGCTCAATATCGGTGACATGCACGCCATGGTATCTGGTACGATCTATACGGGGCATGCTATTGAGCCATTGGGATTGCAAGCCAAAAACAAACCCTATACAGCCATTGACTTTGGCACTCCTTTTACTGGACATCCCATAGCTTTGATGCTTGATTACAAAGCTCAGATATCCGAAGTAGATAGTATTACTTCTACGGCGAACAATAAACCCGAGAAAATCGCTGGTCACGATTGTGCCGTAATTTATATTTATCTACAACATCGTTGGGAAGACAAAGAAACGGGCAAGATTTATGCTCGTCGTGTAGGCACTGTCTATGAGCGCATATGCGAAACCATACCCGAATGGAGAAACAATCACCAACTGCCTATCCGTTGGGGAGACATATCTGATGACCCAGATTTCCAAGAGTATGAAGGCCTCAATCAAGTGGATATGATGACCCGCAACTCCAAAGGCAAAATGGTTCGCATTGAGGAATTAGGTTGGAGCAAAGATGAGCCTACTCATATCGTTATGTATATTTCTTCTAGCAATGCGGGTGTCTTCCGAGCATGCGAAGGCAACACCCTCTGGGTGGACAACTTACGATGGGTGTACGAGGAAGAATAACATTCGACTTTTAACTCTTCACCCACACTCGATCTGCAGGATGAAAGTCGGTTAATGAGATTACACCATCATCCAACAAGGTCTTGAGATGACGGATAACCGTTTTTTGTGTCATATTGCGATGTTTGGCAATATCCTTAATACGGTATCCTTGATGAAGCAATGTCATCGTCTGGAATGTCGTTGCATTTACACGAGACTTACGTTGAGTAGTATAGATCGTCAAAGATGGCTCTTTGTATTGGTATGTCTTTCGTGCCTCAAAATAGGCCTCTACCGTCACATTCTGCGCCATCTGTGCTTGCAAATAGGCTTTGCGCGATAGCGCAGCATAGATATCCAATATACTTTGTTTCAACTGTGCCGAGTCCGACTGATTATTACTTCGCAAAGGGCAATCGCTCATTTCCTTCAGCAGTTCGTAGATTTTGGGGGCATAGTATTGACATGCCGCCTGCAATCGCTCTTGAAGTTTATCCAACTGGTCATTGTACATCAGTTGGCGTATCTGCTGCTGAAAGCGCTCCCCTACTCCGTGCAACTCCAGCAAGGGCGTTATCAAATCCGAGATATACTGATTAGGTGGTATCTGCAACGAGGTCATACTATTGGCCATGCGTTGCAAGGAATAGAGTTGTTCTGTATGTTCCTTGAAGTCAAACAACGCACAGAGCAAAGTAGTCAAATACTCTTTTTGCGCAGGTTGAAGATTCTGCTCTATGGTTTGGATGGAGTTTTGATTTTCTGTAAACCGCAACACTTCTCGCGCGTTAGTGAGTGCGCGTGTGGGTATAGGAGTGAGTAAGGTCAATCCTTCTAGACTACGACAACGAGAGAGAGCCACATACACTTGTCCCGCTGCAAAAGCATCCTCTGCGTCTATAATGAGTTGGTCAAAAGTCAGTCCCTGGGCTTTGTGTATGGTAATCGCCCACGCTAAGCGCAAAGGGTAATGCGTAAAGGTTCCTATGATCTCAGTCTGTACTTGGTCACTACCCGAATCGGCATTATAGCGTATATTCTCCCACACCTCGTTATGCACATTGACCTCTGTGCCGTCGTCACAACGCACATGGATGGCTTGCTTAGAGAGCGATGTGACCACACCAAGTTTACCATTGTAGTAGAGTTTATCGGTTGAAGAATCATTCTTGATAAACATCACGCGTGCGCCAACTTTGAGCACAAGTTGCTCATCAATGGGATACATTGATTCAGGGAAAGTATCGTTTATGGTTGCTTTGTAGGTATATTCCTTACCCTTCAGCGCATCCATCTCACGTTGGTTGATCGCATCCACTTTGCTGTTGTGAGTAGAAAGCGTAATCGCCCCTTCTAAACTCATATACTCCTGAACTCCTAAACTCCTCACCCTACTATTGAGCACAGCGAAAGACTCCGCCGTCAATCTATTGTTGCGTACCTCGTTGAGGATAGAAAGAAACTCCACATTCGTTTGTCTATAGACATGTTCAAACTCAATATAGATAGGTTGGAGTTCGCGGAAGACACGAGCTTGGAAGAAGTAGGGTCCCTCATAGTAGGGTTGGAGCAATCGCCACTCCTCCTCACGCACTACGGGAGAGAGCTGAAACAAATCGCCTATCACCAGCAATTGTACCCCGCCAAAAGGGATCGTAGGACGGTGCTTAAAATGGCGCAAGACCGCATCAATGGTGTCTAGCAAATCCGCTCGCACCATACTCACCTCATCAATAACAAGGAGCTCCAAGTTACGAAGCACACGCTGTTTGTTCGCACGCATCTGCATCTCGGCAAAGAGTTGGCGACGTGCTTCGTCGGTAGGAATAAAGAGTTGAGGAGGCAACTGAAAGAGCGAGTGAATCGTTACACCTTCCGCATTGATAGCCGCCACCCCCGTAGGGGCCACCACAGCCATCTGCTTGGGACATTCTTGTTTTAAGCGACGTAGGAAGGTTGTTTTCCCGGTCCCTGCCTTGCCCGTTAGAAAGATACAACGATTGGTATGCTGTACGTAATGATATGCTAGTTCTTGCGTAGTCATATATTAAGTGCAAAGGTACAAAAAAATATGCAACTATGCAAATATAACGATAATTCTTTGCAAATTCTACCGTACAAAAAAGGGACTGCCATTGGGCAATCCCTTTTTTTGTATAAAATGACAGAATGGATTATCTCAAGATGTACTTATGTCCATTTTGGAGAATAATACCACGATAGGTCTTATCTACTTGACGACCCAATACATCGTACATTGGTTCGTTGGTATTCAATACTGGACGTACGACAGCCTCATCAGTAGAAGTCGTCATAGATTTCCAAATAGCATATACTGTACCATCATAGCTTACTGGCAACACGGTCAATTTCTCGCCAGTACCTTGATTATTCGTGTACCAACCAATGAATGTATCACCATCCTTCACAGGAGTTGGGATGGTATATGGGCTCCCCTCGATCTTGCTTGGCAATTGAACCTCTTGGGTTTCGGTACTTGAACTACCACCATGTACCTCTTGGTATTTAGGTCCCCATTTCTCTGGTTTACCTGCCTCGGTGAAGTCAGCAGAAACAGGGTATGTGGTGTGTTGTGTGCAGTTGAAGAATGCCCACAAGTTCCAACGCCACAATGCCTCTGTACCCATCTCTTTGCCTTGTCCAATGACTACGCCGTAGATATAGTGACCGAGCCATGCAAACTCTGATTCTTGATCCAATAAGATTTTCACCTCAGCGTCGAAGTCAGTTGGCCAGAACAAGGTTAGATTCTCCATAGTTTGCTCATAGCGTCCTGCTTCAGGGTAATATACGTTGAAGTACTCCATGAAATCTTCCCAGAGTTCTTCGTTGGTAGGCACATCCACAACGGTTATTTCTTGCATCACTTTTCCGCCATTGAGTACCCATGTAACTTTGGCTTCGCGCCAAACGGCATATACAACACCTTTGTATCCAACAGGTAATACGGTGAGAGCATTGCCATTACCATTAGGGTTCTCATACCAACCGAGGAAGATATATCCCTCTTTGACAGGAGTTGGGATGGTGTATGGTGAGCCAGTAATCTCTTTTGGTAAGTTGCCAGCGACAGTACCTCCAGCGAGCACCCATTTAACATCCACATTAGCTTCGGTCCAGATCGCATAGAGTGTGCCTTTCCATCCAGCAGAGATAGAAGTGATAGGAGTGCCAGTGCCATTAGGGTTGCTGAACCATCCTACGAAGTCGTATCCCTCTTTGACAGGTGTAGGCAAGGTGTAGGTAGAGGTTACGATACCTGGCAATTCTGCACTAGAGCCTGTAGCTACTTGATAAGCATGTCCCCATTTCTCTGGTTTACCTGCCTCGGTAAAGTCAGCGTTGCCATTCCATGTAGATGTAGCCTCTGCTGTGCAGTTGAAGAAAGCAGCTACACCAAAGCGCCAAAGAACTTCGGTATCAATAGTACGACCAGCGTCTGTAGTTACCTTTGCAATGTAATCACCCAACCATTTGTACTCAGAAGTAGCATCGGTCATGATATCCATCATGTAATTAGCTGCAAAAGTGGTTACGTTCTCAATAGGTTGGTCAGCGCGCTCAGTTGTGAGTTTACCATTAGCGAGATAATACTCGTTGTAGTAAGGTTTGAATGCCTCCCAGAGTTGCTCGTTGGTAGGTACATAACCACCAGGTACAATACCGCCATTGAGTTCCCACTTGATATCAGGTTCTACGCCACCGATAGGAGGTTCGGTGCCTTGACCAGGTGTAAGGAAAATCTCTGGATAGATGGTTTTGTCGGCAAGGACGGTGACAGTGCCTTTGTAGTTTTGGTAGCCTTGAGCATATACAGAGATTGTGTAGGTACCAGGTTTTAGGTTCTCAAACATGAAGACACCATTGTAATTGCCGTCAGTAGTGTAGTAGTCTTGGTTCTTGAGCATACGATCCACATATGGATAGCAGTTGCACTTGATGACTTGACCTTGTGCGTTTGTCAATACCACTTTCGCACCATTGATAGGTTTGAACTCATCGTATTTACCAGGCATACTTATATAATACGCATGTGAGAACATCTCGGTCATACTACGAACATAACCAAGGATGTATCCTACATTCTCGCCTGCATAGCCATAGTAGTCCATGATACCACGATAGTAGCGTACACCCTCTTGGCGGCACCAGTCTGGGTTCAAGGCACGGTGACGTGCAGGACTATAAGTATGGAAGTAACCCTCAGTGAGATAGCCGTGCACGCTGTGGTTCAAGGCGCCCAAGGTGTAGCCATAGAAGTCGGATGAACCACGCAAGTTAGGATTGCTTGGTGAATA
>JBGVEC010000006.1:0-2079 GCA_045119815.1 Paludibacteraceae bacterium
CACAGCTAAACGACGTTGATTCTCAAATTTCGTTTTATTTCCCGATGGATTGGTGTATTTTGCGATAAATGAGTAACGTTTAGTCGTATTGATCTGCGATGGATCTTCATCTGTAAAGTTGTTGTTAGGATGGAATCCATACACCATCAAGCCCTTGTCACCTGTAGTACCATTGTATTGCGCTACATATATTTCTCCGAATCCATCGGTCTCTGGGTAAGTATTCACAGCCGCATGCAAACGGTGGTGGGTATCAACACCTGAGTTAGGTTGTTTATAGGTAGCAGCAAATTGGGTACTACGTCTAGGAGCCTCCACATATACAGTCCAGTACCACTCGCCAGCAGGCAATGAGTCGTTGATAATCTCACAACCCTCGCTATCTAGTGGACCGGATAACTTACCGCTACACATACCCAAGCTAATTGTCATCAAACCTGTACGGAGTTTGGATGCAGGTATGTTGTACACAAAACTTGGGCGTTGCTTATTGTTGCCGCTATAGTTATCTGCATGCACGGTGTTCACACTGTTGAGCATGCTAGTTTTGTTGTCATAGAAACGAATTTGCGCCATTTTAGGTTTGGTATTCACCTTGAAGCTAAACTCGCAACGATCCTCTACGTACTTGTATCTCAAATTGGTTGCACAGATATTAGGGATAGGATTATTGTTTTGTGGCACAAACTTACTCATCAATGGCGAAGTAGTCTTACGCTGACCGCTATATGGCAACGCTATGGTCACGATATTAGCGGTGAAACCGGTTTGTCCTTCCGCCCACACACCTTCGGTCAGAGCGTGCAAGTTATGCGCAAAGTCTAGTGCAAGGCCTGTTACCCAACGGCCAATACGAGTGGTGGTACCTGTAGTATTATCGGTAATGGTCCAACCTTCTTTCTTGGTAAAACTTCCGGATTCATCGACATCATATGCTTGGATAGTTCCTGCACCAGTACCGGTAAATAAGATATTATCCTTGGTTACCAAGACCGCGCTACCGCCGTAGAAGCCGTCTGCACGGTAATCGGTTAAGGAGTATTCCTTTGTCTCGGTTCCATCGTTCTTAAACCACACTATTTTACCAGGTGTGCAAGATGCCTTGTCTGCATAATCGATCTTCATCCAGACGTTGCCGTATTGGTCGTAGGCTACATCTAGGAAACCAAATAGCGAGCTATAACCATCGTTCAAAAAGCTTTGGTAGAGCAATCCTCCCGCAGCTGCATCTATCACCTTGTCACAGTTGTATTCGGCAATTTTGCGCACATATGGGCTGGTTTCATCGCGACCCACCATTTGGTCTAGCGCTCTAAAACCTGCTTTATTGGCTTTACCCAAAGCATATTCGTAGAGTTCCACTTTCGCCTCATTGCCATTATAACCATTGGCATCAATCCATGCTACAACGATTTTGAGGTCATCACCTTTACCCATCACGTCCATACCTATGGTGCGACGACGCAATTCGTTTTTAGTATTATCATTGCTAGCGGTATTGATAGTAGGCACATTGTCTATTACTGTACGATATTTGTTTGCACCTAGATATTCTAACACTGCACCTGCTGCGCCAGGATGGTAACTACTTACAAACATACGGCCATCTTCCGATATCTTCACGCGGTTAGGCTCGTAGTTAGGGCTATTCTTAGCAAAATACGAACCAGTATTGGCATCATGGATATTCTTGTCGTGGCGACCTACATAGCCCAGTTGTGGGGTGTACTCTAGCAAGGTGTTGCATGGATATGCATCGCTAACTTGTTTAGCTCTAGAAACGAGAATTTGGCCAAACTCTCTACGGTTCATAGCATGATCACAAGCTATACCATAGGCATTTTCAGGGCGATTTGTAGCAGAACTAACTAATTGAGGAAGGGTACGTCTTTCATTACCATGTACTTCAACTACCCAAGTATAAGGTTGATCTTTTGTAAACAAGGACGCACTTCTGCTAAACGAGTATGGTCCCTTAACCACATTTGGTCCAGGCACAAATGCAGTTATGTCATTACCATTGACTCTATCTGGTATTCTATTACCGTCCTTATCGTAGAAGTACACCTTTACGCCACG
>JBGVEC010000007.1:0-18419 GCA_045119815.1 Paludibacteraceae bacterium
GTGTTGAGAATGATGTAGAGAATCAACATTCTCAATTTTGTGAGCCAACTCATCTCTGTAGCTTTGCCCTCGTAACCGGTTATTACTGAGGGCAAAGCCTTTTTTATTCACTTCAAAAATTAGAAAGATGAAACAAAGAAGACAAGAGATGAGGGATTCCATTTCCCCACAAACCATCCAACATCTGGAATCAAGCGTACAGAACCTTCATTCGATGTTGACAAAGCTTGATAAAAGAATAGAATCCGAGATCAATAAGATTGACGATAAGATGTGGACACTTAAAGAAGTACTCACATCATCTGAAGCTTGCATGTTTTTAGGTATATCGCCTAGCTATCTTTACAAACTCACCTCTGCCAAGCTCATTCCATATTATAAGCCCAATGGTGGTATGATATTCTTCAATCATGCCGAATTGAAACAGTGGGCACAACAAAATCCTGTTGTCGCTAGAGCTTTTGATAAGTCTAACTCAAATACCGCATCCCTATGACTCCACGTGAACTAGAACTGTACATCGAGAGACTTAAGAGGGCTCAAGAGATGATTGAAACAAATGACATTGGTCAGTTTCAAGAGAAAATAATGGAAGTAAAAAGCTATCTAGAACAATTCAACGGTTTGCATGAATTACTTAAGCACATGAAAGCCATTTCAGAGATTGCATATACCATCAAAGAGTTTTATACTATTGATGAAGCGTCTAAATATCTGGGCTTAAGTAAAAGCACCGTGTATAAGATTACTTCAAACAGAGAGCTTACTTACTATAAGCCAAATGGTAAAAGTATTTTCATTAAGCGTGATGACCTACTCAAATGGATTAACCGACATCAAGTACGCTCAATAGATGAAATCAATGCCATTGCTGCAACTAAGGCTCATAAACTAGCAAAAGAACATCAACGAAAATCGAACAGAGTATGAAATCACTGATAGATATGAGGAATGGTGCCAAAATTGACGGTACCAATTACAAACTACTCCTGAAACATATAAGGTTGAATGTAACTGACAAATACGAATTCCCTCCTGAGATTATTAAGGTAAATGGAACAACGGTAGCCACATTGGGAAATTTTAGTGCATCAACAGGCAAGCCTAAGAGCAAGAAAACTTTCAATGTATCTGCACTAGTTGCATCTGCCCTCTCTGGGAAAGAGGTACTGAAGTATAAGACTATTCTGCCCCAAGGTAAAGAACGCATCCTCTATGTTGACACAGAGCAGAGCAAATGCCATTGTCATAAGGTCATGCAAAGGATTATGAAGTTGGCCGGCTTGCCCATTGATAAGGAAGATGACAGAATCCTCTTCTTCGTCCTCAGAGAATACACACCTGAGCAAAGACGAGAAATCATCAGTTGTGCTTTACAAGAAGAAGAGAATATCGGGTTAGTTATAATAGATGGCATCAGAGATTTGATCCATGACATCAACTCACCAGGTGAATCTCTGAATATCATAAATGAGCTTATGAGATGGTCTAGTTATTACGAAATGCATATTCATACTGTACTCCATCAGAATAAAGGTGATGACAATACAAGAGGACATATTGGTACAGAGCTTAATAATAAAGCAGAAACCATATTGCAGGTTTCCAAGAATGCAGAGAATCCCAATATCAGTGAAGTCAGAGCTGTGCATATCAGAGATAAAGAATTTCAGCCTTTTGCTTTTGAAATCAATGAAGATGCATTGCCACAGTTGGTAAACAACTATAAGTTTACAAAGACTAAGGAGAAAATATCTTCATATGCAGACATGAGCAATGAACAACATCTTGAGGCTTTGGAATGTGCTTTCAAAGACAAACAAAGTATGGGATATCAGGAATTGTTGGATTCCTTAAAGACTGGTTATGCGAGCATTGGGTACGCAAGAGGACGAAATACTATTGTCAAACTCTGCAAGTTCTTGTCCAATATAAACGTTCTAATCAAGGAAGAACAAGGATACATATTTGATAAGGAACCTCTCTGCTCAGGAAGCAGTTTAGTTTAGTTTGGGTATATATATAAGTTGGACTAAACCGAATAGATATGAATATACTTGAAGCAAAGCAAATAAGCATAGTAGAATATCTTAAACAATTAGGGTATCAGCCGACCAAATCAAAGTGTGGACAATATTGGTTCAAATCTCCATTCAGATCAGAGAGAACCGCATCATTTAAGGTGGACAACAATAAGAATGAATGGTACGATTTTGGTGTGGCCGATGGAGGTGATATTATCCTACTTGGGAAGTACCTATTCAATACAAGCAGCGTTAGTGAAGTACTATCTATACTGAGCAATCAGGTTCCCTGTGCGGATTCTATCAGAATCAAGCCATCGACCATACAGCCTCCCCCTATCGAGGATATGTTTAGGAATGTAGAAGTCATCCCTCTCAACAACTATGCATTGTTGTCGTATGTCAAATCTCGTCTCGTAGACATCAACTTGGCAAAACAGTATTGTCATGAGATTCATTACAAATTACGTCAGAGAGCATATTTTGGTATTGCTTTCGCCAATCGTTCAGGTGGTTATGAAATCAGAAATTCCTATTATAAAGGATGCTACAAAAATAAGGATATTACCATGGTATATATGTGCAATGGTGTAATACAAGAACACATATGTATATTTGAAGGATTTATGGACTTCCTTTCCTATTTGACACTGGAAAAAGTTGACAACAGATTCATCTGTATAGAATCATCCACAGATTATATGATTCTGAACTCTATAGGTAATTTGAAGAAGTGTCTCGAAGAACTGGATAAATTCTCATCCATCCATTGTTATTTGGATAATGACACAGCAGGACAAAAGACTGTAGAGACAATCAGAGGTTTATATGACCATAGAGTCTTTGATGAGTCTGTAAGGTACCAGGAATATAAGGATCTCAACGACTATTTATTAGGAAAAAAGAAATAAAACGCATCAACATCAGATTTAGGGCGACTCAAAAGGTCGTCCTTTTTTATTGCCCTTTTTCTTCTCAAAGTATGATATTAAAGTATGATTTATAATATTTCAAACAAAATCGCCCCTTCTAGAGCGGTTTTTAAGAAGATTATTTCGATAAATCATATTTAAGCCTTTCCTTTGCATCAAACTTTAATCATAATTAAATATCATACTTCAAAAGATGAGTTCATACTTTATATTCGCAATTGCTCTCACGGTGGCATACATCATCTACTTTGCAGTAATGATTATGCAGGACCTTTACGGAAAGAAGAAAGACGGTAAAAATGATGTAGAGGTGTTTTCGGTGACATATGACCCTGATGAAGGTGTACAGGTGACAGAAAGCGACTCAGGTTTCAGCATTGGAGAGGAAGATTACACTACCGAATATTTGGAACAAGAGAATGCCCCAACTCTCGATGAAAATCCAGAGTCATCCACTGATAGTCCATCTCCAATTGCAGAGATTAAATCACAGATAGATGAAACTATGGATACCGTTGAGTCATTTATGTCAAATCCTTGCACAGATGAAAAACTACAGTTGGCCTTAATTAATGGAGGTCATATTGATGATGATACAGAGCTGGATTGGAAAAAGGTAATCAATGAATTATGAAGTTAACCATATTAAAACCATGCTTGCTTATCATGATGCTTGGCATAATACCAATGAGTGTATATGCCAAATGTGGAGGTGTTAATTATAGCTGGGGTGCTGATGCTCTTGCCTCCATGCACGACTATGTAGTCACAATGATGCTTTATGTCTTATACATCTGCTATGCATTGGCTACAGTAGTTGGTATCATATCAGCTCTTCAGATAACAATAAAAATGAATATTGGCGAAGACGGTGTAAAGAAAGCCATTATGATGTTAGTCGGAGCTATACTCTTTATCATTAGTGCTTCAATTGTCTTCCCTGCTTTCTTTGGATATAGAATCTGGTAGTTATAAACTTATTGTTTCACTTTTAATTAAAATCTTATGTATCAGAAAGTAAAAAGCTTTTTCAAGAAGATGGCAGCCTCTAAGAACTTGAAGGCATTGGCCATTATGTTGTTGTGTGGTGTAGGCTCAGTCTATGCTCAGACTACAGCTGGAGACTATTCAGCAGGTACTGGAGCACTGACTACTGTAGCCGAGGAGATCGCTAAGTATGTTCCTATCGTTGTCAAGTTGTGTTATGCAATTGCCGGTGTTGTAGCCGTAGTGGGTGCAATTTCGGTTTACATCGCCATGAACAACGAGGAACAGGATGTCAAGAAGAAGATCATGATGGTCGTTGGTGCTTGTATCTTCCTTATTGCTGCGGCTCAGGCTCTTCCTCTTTTCTTCGGCATTGGAGGCTAAACCTAAGGTTTCATGAGTAAGGATAGAAAAGAGTCCTATCCTGATTACCCTATTTTCAAGGGGTTGCAAAGACCCCTTGAATTTATGGGTATTCAAGGAAGATATATTTACTGGGCAGCAGGAACCATTGGTGCAGCCATAGCAGGATTCATTATCGGCTACTGTATCGTAGGGTTTATATTAGGACTGATATTTCTGGCTACAGCATTAGTAATTGGAATTGGACTCATCTTATTAAAGCAAAGGAAAGGCCTACACACGAAACAGAACAAAAAGGGCATCTACATATATGCCTATTCAAAGAAGATTTAGGAAAGAAACCATGGCTAATACATGGCTAATTTAATGTTGAACGTGGGTAGGTTGACATAACAGTTGACCTACCCCTATTTATTTCTAACTGATGGTTTTATATATCATACTAATATTCACAGCTCTATGCATAGGAATGGCAATTTCTGTGTATGCATTCGGTACTGGAGGTAAACGCAAGCATATCTTCCAGGATATCTATTATTCTGTAGAAGACAATGATGGCATTGGTGTACTCTATACGAAGAAAGGAGAATACTCTGCTATCCTTAAGGTTGATAATCCAGTACAGAAATATTCGGCAAACATAGATGCATACTATGAGTTCACTCAGGCATTGACAGCTATTATGCAGACGCTTGGTGAGGGCTATGCCATTCATAAACAGGACATCTTTGTTAGGAAACAATTCAACGACGAAAGCGGAATCAATCACGAATTTCTATCAGAATCATACTTCAAGTATTTCAATGGACGTAACTACACCGAAAGTACTTGTTATCTGACAATAACACAGGAATCTAAAGGAAGTCGTCTATTCTCATATGACAATAAGAAGTGGAAAGAGTTCCTTGTAAAAGTACGTAAAGTACATGACCAGCTCAGAGATGCAGGACTTCGTGTCCGTTACTTGTCTAAAACAGAGGCTAGTGAGTATGTCGACAGATATTTTGCAATGAACTTTAAGGATAAGATTATCTCTATGTCAAACTACAAAGTTGATGGCGAGACTATCTCAATGGGTGGTAGAACAGCAAAGGTTTATAGCCTTATCGATGTTGATCATACAAATCTACCCTCTATTATCCGACCATATACCAATATCGAGGTAAATAATGTCAGTATGCCAGTTGATCTATTATCAGTGATTGACAGCATACCTCATGCAGATACAGTCATCTATAATCAGATAGTATATCTCCCAAATCAGAAGAGAGAACTATCGATGCTCGACAAGAAGAAAAACCGCCATGCTAGTATTCCTAACCCTAGTAATCAAATGGCGGTTGAAGACATTAAGAAAGTCCAAGAGGTTGTAGCTCGTGAGAACAAACAGTTGACATACACTCATTTCAACTTAATTGTCTCTGTGCCTGAAGATACTGATATTCAAAAGTGTACCAACCACTTGGAAAATAGTTTCAGCCGTTTGGGTATCCATATATCCAAACAAGCCTACAATCAATTGGAGTTGTTCGTAGGGTCGTTCCCAGGTAACTGTTATACAATGAATGAAGAATATGACAGATTCCTAACTCTCGGAGATGCAGCGGCATGTCTGATGTATAAGGAGCATATACAACATAGTGAAAACACTCCGCTAAGAATCTATTACACAGACAGACAAGGAGTTCCTGTGGCTATTGATATTACAGGTAAAGAAGGAGCAAACAAACTTACAGACAACTCAAACTTCTTTTGTTTGGGACCATCTGGAAGCGGTAAATCTTTCCATATGAATAGTGTTGTAAGACAGCTCTGGGAGCAGAACACAGACATTGTTATGGTAGATACTGGTAACTCTTACGAAGGTCTTTGTGAGTATGTGGGCGGTAAGTATATAGCATATACTGATGAGAAACCTATTACGATGAACCCTTTCAATATAAGTAAGCAGGAGTTAAACATCGAGAAGATAGACTTTTTGAAGAACTTGATACTGCTTATATGGAAAGGCTCAGACAGTCAAATACCAGAACTGGAGTTCCGTGTAGTCGAACAGCTGATTACAGAATACTATGATTTCTACTTCAATGGAGCACAACCCTATACCTCTTCACAAAAGGATTCTATCAAGAAGAATCTTACAACAATGGAGAAAAGACGAGGTACAGACTTGATGCAAATCCATGATAAGATTACCGATATGATATCGACATTGGAGAAGAGACGATTGGCATTGAACATAGAATCTCTGTCTTATGACACATTCTATGATTTTGCGTGCGAACGACTCGACCAGATTTGTGTAGAGAACAACATTACGACCATTGACTGTGACAACTTTGCATATATGCTTCAGAACTTCTATAAGGGAGGTAAGTATGAAAAGATCCTTAATGAGAATGTGGATTCTACGTTGTTTGATGAGACATTCATCGTGTTTGAAGTGGATGCAATCAAGGAAAACAAGCAGTTATTCCCGATTGTCACGCTCATCATTATGGATGTATTCCTTCAAAAGATGCGTCTGAAAAAGAACAGAAAATGTTTGGTCATTGAAGAGGCATGGAAAGCTATCGCCTCCCCTCTTATGGCCGAATACATCAAGTATCTGTATAAGACAGCAAGAAAGTTCTGGGCTAGCGTTGGAGTTGTCACTCAGGAAATCCAGGATATTATCGGTAGTCCTATTGTGAAGGAAGCTATCATCAACAACTCAGATGTTGTGATGCTACTAGACCAAAGCAAATTTCGTGAACGATTTGATGAGATTAAGGCAATCCTTGGTTTGACAGATGTAGACTGCAAGAAGATCTTCACAATCAACAGACTTGAGAATAAGGAAGGTAGAAGCTTCTTCCGTGAAGTATTTATCAGACGTGGTTCAACAAGTGGTGTCTATGGAGTTGAAGAACCTAAAGAATGTTACATGACCTATACAACAGAACGTGCAGAAAAGGAAGCATTAAAACTGTACAAGGCTGAACTTAAGTGTAGTCATCAAAAAGCCATTGAAGCCTATTGCAGAGATTGGAATGCAAGCGGTATAGAGAAATCACTTCCATTTGCACAGAAGGTAAATAGTAATGGTAAAGTACTAAATATCAATAATTAAATAATGAAACGATATTTGTTCATAATAATCTTACTGGCAACAGTTTCAGTTCATAGGACGTATGCCCAATATTACAGCATCAACTATGACACAAAAACTGTTGCTGCGATGGCTGCTGCCTTTGGAACAGAGGTGGTGGCAGAGGGTTACTACAATGAACAAGTAGCTGCTATACTCAAACATTATAGTGCAGCAGAAGTTGCTACGGCTGGCATTTTTGCAAGTAAGTTCCTCGAAAGGAAGGCGTTGACCGACCTTGGTATATGGAGCAGTGCTACAGAGAACTATTATTACCGACGCATTTACCACATGGTAGCAAACAAGATCATACCAAAGATATGGATTGTTGCCGGTCAAATGCTCCGTTCACCACATAATGCAATCTATTGGGGCAGTTATCTAGTGAAGATTTGTGACGAGGTTAAGACTCTTTGTATGCAGTTTGAAAGCGTTGTAACAAATAGCACCCTTTCATTCAAAGATGTCATGTTCCTTGAGTTTAAGAGTGAGATTGCCCAAATATTCAGACTGTCAGAGATCGGGAATATAGACTGGGAGCGTTTCTTTAACGATTTGAGTAAAGTACCCAACAATTTCAACTCAGAAAACTTAAAAGCAGATATAGATCACCTATATCGTGTAGGTGCCAACCTTGCTTCTGCTGGCATAACAAATCTTGGCGATGCATTATTACAGCAAAGCAACTTCCATGAACTTATCAATGGGAATGTATCCAAAGTAAAGGATATATACGACAACTATAGTGTATTATTTGAGCAACTGGAACATAACACAGGTAATACCTTGCTTGCATTGGTTGGAGGAAAGGACAATGTTGCAGGGCTTTTTCAGCTGAGTGATTATAATCTTACATCATGGATGACTGATTATCTTGAACAGACTAAAGGTAACTATTACACCCAGCGTTGGTATATCGCCCGTAGAGACCAAGGAACAGAGACCCTATGTGATTACTATCCTCCTACTGATGATAACAGCATATTAAATGGCAGTCAATGGGTGCGTTTTAACACATCAGATGCCAGTTTCTATCCGAATGCTCAACAAAGAGAACAAGTGTTATCCAATTCTGAAAGTTATGCAGGATGGTCAAGAAGCAAGGTTAACAATCTTAATTCTAAGAATGACGGCTATAACTATATCATCAACTATTACATGTCAGGGTATCTGATTAACAAAGGCAGTAAGTTAGTAAAGAAAGCCTATGCGTATGAAATCCATGTATATAGAAGTTGGAATAACGAAGAAGTGGTTTATGAAGACTACTTCGATTCATATACCATGGATCTGAATACATTCAAGGCTCAGATGAATGCCAAACTATCCGAGTATAATGAAAACGAAGAAGGATATGTTTATTATCTGGAATCTGACAGCAAGAACTACTATCAGGCTTCAGATGAGATGAAACTACAAGGTTGTGAGACCGTAACGATAAGCGTTACCTGTTCCGATGGAGCATTGCTTGGTCAAGGTTCAACACAATATAAGTGTCGCCAATGTGGAAGTTCTTTGAACGCTCATAGCAAAAGCTGTGCTATGACAACTACCATCTCAGAGAATGATGTTGACCTTTCTGAACTTCATCAAATGAAAACAGAAGCGGACAACAAAGTATCACTTCTTCAAACGCAGATTAATCAGCTTGAAACAGAGAATAAAGAACTGCTGAAGTTAATATCTGAAGCAAGCATAGAGGATGCAGTTGCACTTAGACAACGCTATAATCAGAATAAGGATACGATTGATGAACTACGTTCAGAACTAACGACTTGGCAACAGAAACAATCTGAAATCAATGACGCAATGAACGAAGCTGGTCAGGATAATGATGTAGCAACTGATGATTATTATAGAATACCGGCCATTATGCAAGATTGTAAAATCGCATATAATCTTACATGGCAAGATAACGGTAATTGGAGTGGATATACATTCATTCGTAAAGCTACAATGCCTAACATAAATGGCATTATAACCTTTAGTGCAACCTTGAAGATTGCGAGAAAACCCAAATACTTTTTGGGCATAAAGATTCATAGAGCCATACTACAAATTAACTGGGAACTTACTTCCGAGTACTCGCAGACACATGTGGCAGAGGTTATAACTCTCAATCACGATATGTCTGAAGCTGAGAAAAAGAAAATTGTCAACGACAAAATCTCTGAGATAGCAAGGCAATATCCAAACTGTAAGATAACAACAGAATACTCATATAGTGAACCTATCGAGGAGGAGCCGAACAACGATGTAATTCATCTTCTTTGGTCCAGTGACAGACTTGAGATTGCACGTGAGGTTGACTCTAGAATAACTAAAATCTATGCGGACTTGGTTTCGCTTGAAAAGATGATGCATTACAAAAGAGACATTGTAGATGTGCTTAAGGATGTTCTTCCTCCTTTGGAATATGATTTAGGAAGAAGAAAAACGCTCATTGAAGAGTGTCATGACAGATGGATTGATAACGCTAAACTACGGAATAAGCCATGAAACAGAGATGTATCATTATAATCATGTTCATTTGTCTGATGCCTGGTGTCGCCAAAGCTCAATGGACGTTTGATGTGCTTTCCGTAGAAGCATACATCAATGACCATAAGAAGCAAAGAAGCTTATTGTTGGCTCGTTCAACATTGGAACATAGCAACAAACTTCTTCATGAGTATACTTCTGATGAAGTCAGTGGCTACAAAAATCTTAATGTGGATCTGGACAAATATACAAGAGCATTCGATGTCATTGATGTAATGTATCAATCTCTTAGAACCGCACTGAATGCACGAAGTACATATAGCGAGGTTAGCCAAAGGATTGTGGACTACAAAAATCTCTTGACAGACTTCAATGAAAAAGTGGTCAAACGAAAACATATCGAATTGGCAGACACGCTGATAATCTCAATCAATGCTAGGATGATAGAGAACGTGGCAGAAGAGGGAGAACATTTATTCAGGTCATTAAGCGATTTGGTGCTTTATGCGACAGGTGCTGCTGCATGTTCGACAGCAGATTTGATGTTAGTGCTGGATGCAATAAACAATTCAATGGACAACATTGAAAAGCTTTTGAACAGAGGGTATTACGAGACATGGAGATATATCCAGTTACGCATAGGATACTGGAAAGAAAAAGTATATAGGAAGAAAAGCAAACAGCAGATAATTAACGATGCCTTTGGCAGATGGAAAGATGCCGGGTATAACTATAACAACTATTGATATGAAAAGGTTTTTGTTGGCAATAACATTAGTAGTCAGTATGACCAAAGTTCATGCTCAGGTCTCTGTGACATATAACCATGACTCTCCAAAACAGAATCAGTTCACAGTCATGGAGGTGGGCACTGGAGCTTTAACGCCTGATGCCTATTATTGGGCATTACATAACAAGTATAGGAAGAATGCAGCTGTGAAAAATAAACTTGGTTATCGTACCACAGCAGGTATAGGATTATATAATCAAAAAGATGAAGCAGAAAAAATAGATTCTTCCTTGACCCAACGAGCCAAAATTGAGGCTTTGAATGTTGCAGACAGACAGGTAGACCTTGCCTGGCAAGTAGAAGGTAACAAGATAACATCAGCAATGGAGAATTTTGGCATCAACATCAACCGTATTGTTGCTGTGGGAGGAACACCAAATGAAAGAGAGCGTTGGGATGGACTCTTTGACATGTATAATTGTGCAATAAGAGCAACAAGAGAGGCATACATGCCTAATGCTCAGCGTAAGAAGGAGTACCTGAAGATATATGCAGAAATTGAAACTCAAAACGATTTATTGATCAAGTACTTAGTACAACTTCACAACCGTTCACAAACCACAGAGATTTTAGAAGCAGAGAATCCTGTAAGAGTCAATAAAGCAGCCATTGCAGCTTCAGCAATGTCCCGATGGAAATCATCCAGTCAAAAAGGAGGAAGTGGAAACGGAGGAAATTCAAATGCTAATGATAATGAAGAGGTGATTATTAAATAGTTGTGTAACAAAAAAAGAAAAACAATGGAGAATCAGTTACAAATATTCAGCAATCCCGAATTTGGAGAGGTAAGAACCAAAGTTGATGAGAAAGGTGAACCTTGGTTTTGTGCAAAGGATGTTTGCGATGCATTGGGGTATAAGCAAACTCATAAAGCAGTGGAAAGACATGTTGATGATGAGGATGGGATGAAACGTCCCACCCCTACGACAAGCGGAATTCAGCAGATGCTTTATGTCAACGAAAGCGGACTCTACTCTCTTATCCTATCTTCTAAGCTTGAAAACGCCAAACGATTCAAGCATTGGGTGACTTCGGAAGTTCTTCCTACAATTCGTAAGCGTGGAGCATTTTTTACTAATGATGCTCTTGAGCGTGCCGTAAGAGAACCTGATTTCCTGATCAAACTTGCATCGGCTATAAAGCATGAGAGACAGCAGAAAGAGATGTATGCTCAAAAGTGTACGGAACAAGGTGAAACTATCAAGCAATTGGAGAAACAATCTGCATACGTTGATTATGTTCTGCAAAGCCCTGGCTTACTGAATATAAATCAGATTGCACAGGATTATGGTATCTCTGCACAATGCCTTAACAGTTTGTTAAGACAGCACTTAATTCAGTACAAGAGTAACAATCAATGGATTCTTTATGCGAAGTACAAAGATAAGGGATATGTGCACAGCACGACCCATATCTTAGACAATGGCATTGTGGTAATGCATACACAATGGACTCAAAAGGGACGATTATTTCTATATGAGCAATTGAAATCGTGGGGCTTCTATCCTATTATGGAGCAACAAGACATGATTAAGAGAACGGACTTATTCTCAATGGACTATGGCAGATAATGGTATTATTTCAACTTTTGGCATCAACTTGTTGGAAGAAGAAATTGATGATGTAATCTTTCAAACCAATGAGTTTCTATGTGATGCCACATTTACTGGTACGCAAGGCCCATTTTGGTGGATTCTTCAGATGTGTATGGCGTTAGCTGCACTATTTTCGATAATCGTTGCAGCAGGAATGACATATAAGATGATGGTCAAGAATGAGCCATTGGACATTATGAAACTGTTCAAGCCATTGGCTATTTCGTTCATTTTATGTTGGTGGTATCCTCCAGCCGATACTGGAATGGCCAATAGCAACAGCAGTTGGTGCTTCTTGGACTTCTTGTCATACATCCCGAACTGTATAGGCTCTTATACGCATGACCTATATCAGGCTGAAGCAGCACAGATTACGGATAAGTTCGCTGAATTGGAAGAACTCATACATGTCAGAGATACAATGTATAGTAATCTTCAAGCTCAAGCTGATGTAGCTCACTCTGGTATATCAGACCCTAACCTTATCGAAGCTACAATGGAACAGACTGGAGTCGAAGAGGTTACGAATATGGAAAAGGATGCCAGTAAGTTATGGTTCACTTCACTAACATCAGGTATCGTAGTTGGAATAGATAAGATTGTCATGCTTATAGCCCTGATTGTATTCCGCATCGGATGGTGGGCAACTATTTACTGCCAACAGATTCTTCTAGGTATGCTGACGATATTCGGACCGATCCAATGGGCATTCAGCCTATTGCCTAAATGGGAAAGCAGTTGGGCGAAATGGCTGACGAGATACCTGACGGTACATTTCTATGGAGCTATGCTATACTTTGTTGGCTTCTATGTACTGCTACTTTTTGATATCGTATTGTGCATTCAGGTCGAGAACCTAGCTGCAATCACTGTCAATGAACAGACTATGGCTTCATATCTTCAGAACTCATTCTTCTCAGCTGGTTACTTGATGGCTGCATCTATCGTGGCACTCAAGTGCTTGAACCTTGTTCCAGACTTGGCTGCATGGATGATTCCTGAAGGTGAGACAGCATTCTCAACCCGAAATTTCGGTGAAGGTGTTGCTAGTCAGGCCAAGATGTCTGCAACTGGTGCAATGACCTCTATGATGAGATAATATAAACTGTAAAATAAAAATTATGAAGATTGAAAAGAAGATCGAGCATTGGCTCAAAGATGAGAATTTTTGTGATTACTGTAACACAAGAATCAATGAAGAAATAAAAGAAATTCTATTGAATGGTGCGTATGACCACTTCTTTGAACTATTGGATGAAGGCTTCGATGGAAATGACGAGTACGTTGTTCCATTGGTAGAATACTTATCATGCAAGCTTCACTATGCCAAGCTATTGAAGAATAAAGCTAAAAGAGAAAGTATCATCTGGTGGGTATTTACTCAGTTGAATTATGAGGGTTTCTATACAAGAGTATTCGCAACATACTTTGATCCATTGGTAAAGGAGACCAATATCACCATTATTAAGATGCTGAGAAAAGAGTATTTGCTATTAAAAAAACAAAGTGCATAAGTTATGGTAATCAAGAATTTGGAGAATAAGATAAAACTTGTCGGAATTATATGTACTGCATTCCTAATTGGATGTATTCTGATAAGTGTTTCCAGCATCTGGACAGCCCGTACAATGGTTACAGATGCTCAGAAGAAAGTCTATGTACTTGATGGCAATGTTCCTATCCTTGTCAATCGTACGACAATGGAAGAGACACTTGATGTAGAAGCCAAGAGTCATGTTGAAATGTTTCACCATTACTTCTTTACACTGGCTCCTGATGACAAGTACATCAAACATACAATGGAAAAAGCCATGTATTTTATTGACGAATCAGGGTTAGCCCAGTACAATACTTTGAAGGAACGTGGATTTTATTCTAACATCTTAGGTACAAGTGCCGTCTTCAGTATCTTCTGTGACAGTATCAGATTCGATAAGCCTAATATGGAGTTTACCTATTATGGTAGACAGCGAATTGAACGACGTAGTAACATACTCATGAGAGAATTAGTGACTACAGGTAAACTGATGCAAGTGCCTAGAACCGAAAATAACCCTCATGGCCTTTTGATAGTCAATTGGAGAACATTGATAAACAAGGATATTGAACAGAAGACAAAGTCTAACTATTAAGCCTCATTGATATGAATGTTAAAGGTTTCAGAAGGATGCTCTTAGGCGAAAAGATGCCCGATAAGAACGATCCACAGTATAGAGAACGCTATGAACGTGATGTAGATGCTGGTCGTAAGTTCGCAAAAGCTGTAGGTATAGACAAGGCTGCTGCTAAAGTCCAACTCTTCGCAAACAATCATAAGAACTTGTTCTTGATAATCATTTTCAGCTTTATGATAGGTTGTTTTGCTTGGAATATCTACAGAATAACAACAGTGTATAATAGGCCAGAGAGTCAGCAGACGGCAACTGAGCGTCAAGATAGCATCTTACGCTCACGCCATAGTTTGAACAATAAACAAACAATTGAAAGATATGAAGATAACCGATAAAATTAATTTCAAACAGCCCAAGTACATGTTACCGGCTATCCTTTATATTCCGTTGTTGGTTGCATCATATCTCATATTCGACCTATTTGGTGCAGAAAAAGCTGAGATACCTGATGAAACTCTTCAGACAACAGAATATCTGAATCCAGAGATACCT
Organism: Paludibacteraceae bacterium; assembly: GCA_045119815.1. Taxonomy (GTDB): domain Bacteria; phylum Bacteroidota; class Bacteroidia; order Bacteroidales; family Paludibacteraceae; genus Colicola. Next base: position 14,966 of record JBGVEC010000007.1, read on the forward strand.
GATGCTGCTATTCGTGGTGATGGTATCGGAAGTAAGTACGAAAATATGACCAAGTCTTTTGGTAAGATTGCCGATTATTCTGCGGTTGAGACCATCGAGCGTGAAGACCCGACAGAGACAAAAGAGAGTTATGAATCTCAATATACAGAGGAAGACATTGCCCAAATTGTAGAGAATACAGACGAAGAGGCTATGACCGAAGCCAAGAGAAGAGAGCAAGAAGCATTGGCCGAATTGGAAAAAGCACTTGCAGAAGCTCGACTTCGTGGCCAGCAAACGGTATTAGAGAATCAACCTACAGAACAAGATACCGTAAGCAGTTCCCCTCCTACCATAACGATGAAAGGTGAACTATCTGAAGACAGCAAGGCTGTAAACGCTATAAGTGAAAACGATGAAGTTTCGGAGGTGGTTAAGAAGGTCAAGACTTCGTCTGATTACTTTAATACGTTATCTCAAGAAGATAAAGAGCCTATGCTGATAAAGGCGATTATCGATGAAAACATAAAAGCTGTTGATGGTTCCAGGGTAAGATTACGATTGTTAGATGATGTTGAAATAAACGAGACCATTGTAAAAAGAGGGACTTACCTATATGCCACACTGAGCGGCTTTTCATCACAACGAGTAAAGGGTAATATTACAAGCATTCTGGTTGGAGATGAATTGGTAAAGGTCAGTCTGTCTATATACGATACAGATGGACTTGAAGGATTATATGTTCCATCGAGTCAATTCAGAGAAACAGCAAAGGATGTGGCAAGTGGAGCCATGAGTGGTAATATGACCATCAATAGCGGAAACTATGGAAACAGTTTTTCTCAATGGGGAATGCAAGCTATTCAGAACGCCTATCAAAAAACAACAGGTGCAATAGGCAAAGCCATCAAGAAGAACAAGGTAAACCTGAAGTATGGAACATTCGTGTATATCATTAATAGTAAAGAACAGAAACAAAATTAAGGTTATGAAACTCGGAAAAATATTTAGCGTAATGAGTCTTGGATTGGTATTCTCTTCTCAAGCATTCGCACAGCAAACCTATCAGGAGATAGAACAGCTGACCGTCAATGAGTCTGTAACAACTGTAATCACTGCATCAGAACCAATTCGTTTTGTGGATATATCTACCGATAAGGTTGCTGGCGATCAACCTTTAGATAATGTCGTCAGATTGAAACCCAAAGAACCAGGCCATGAAGATGGTGACGTATTGGCTATAGTAACGGTCGTTACGGAACGATACAGAACGCAGTATGCGTTGGTATATACCACACGAATGACAGAAGCTGTAATAGATAAAGAGGTCCAACTTCAGGAAATGAATGCATATAACAATCCTAAAATATCCATGTCTACAGCTGATATGGTAAGCTTTGCCAGACAAGTTTGGAACTCTCCAGCAATGTTTCGTAATGTGGCTCACAAAGAGCATAGAATGGAAATGAGGCTGAATAATATCTATGCCGTAGGAGACTATTTCTTCATAGACTTCTCGATTGAGAACAAAACTAACATCCAGTTTGACATAGATGAGATAAGGATAAAGTTGGCCGATAAGAAAATCAATAAAGCTACTAATTCTCAGATTATTGAACTCACGCCTGCATTGATCCTTGAGGATACAAAATCATTCAAGAAGGGCTATAGAAATGTGATTGTCTTAAAGAAACTTACATTTCCTAACGACAAAGTTATAACTATCGAGATGACTGAAAAGCAGATTAGTGGTCGTAATATCAGCTTGAATATCGATTATGAGGATGTTCTTTCGGCAGATTCATTTAACAAGGTATTATTGGAGGAAAGATAGTATGAAGAGAATAATGTTTTTGATAGCAGCATTAGCCGTTATGGTAGGTACTGCAAATGCACAGAACCGTTCGGGAAGGCTGAGTTTAGGTACAGGCTTGTTGTATGAAAGAAGCATGGATTTAACCCTAGCCTATGAATATGAAACCAAGTATCATAATAGTTGGGAGTTCTTTGCTAATGCATATCTGAAGTGGGATGACTGCTCTGAGTGCAACCATATCTGTCCCCAATCATTTTGGAATAACTATAACACTTATGGATTTGGTGTAGCTTATAAGCCATGTGTTATTAGAGGAAGAAACCATCATGGCAACCTACGAATCGGAGCTTCAGCAGGAAGTGATACAAAGAGTTTTTTAGGTGGTTTTCATCTAGGATATGAACACAACTATGTACTCCGTGGCGGATGGCGTTTGTTTGCTCAAGTGAAGAGTGACTTAATAATTAAAGGCGAAGATCTCTTTAGGACTGGAGTTGTATTAGGAGTTAAGATACCACTAAACTAATGATTGATTATGAAGAAAATACATTTCATTTTGATTGCAGTTATAGGACTTATGTGTGTAGCGTGCGACAAACATATAGAAATGCCTGATTTGACATTGAAAACGGGACATGTTCTATGTACAGACGGAAGTCTATTGCCTTATAGTGAGTATTCCAAATCAAAGAGAAGAGCTATTGCAGTAGTGTTCCATGTCAACCATAATCAAGACCTACAAGGCGATGGCTATGCCGTATATTTGAATGATATATACCCAAGCGAGTTTGCCGATACTTTGGGTATTAAGCAAGGGACATCGTGTAGCATTACAGCCCATGATGGTAATGAGAATACCTACGCTCTTCTCAATACAGCAAAGGCTGCATCACCTTTAGCTGAATCAGTTTTTGCCATGTGGCAATATGGACAAAGTGCCTATATCCCATCTGTAGAGCAAATGAGGCTTTTGTATTCAGCTAAGTCTACTATTAACCCGATATTGGAACAACTTGGTGGAGAACCATTGCCTGATGAAGCAGATGATTGTTGGTATTGGACCAGTACCGAGGTTGACGGTCAAGATTCTCATAAGGCATGGCTCTACTCATTAGGTAGTGGTGCTATGCAAGAGACCCCCAAGTTACAAGCTCACCGTTCCCGTCCTATTGTAACATTAAACAAATAACTTTGACTCATGGAAGAAAGCAAGGAATTACAAGGTTTTTATAAGATATTCAGAGCCGTCATCTATATCTCTGTCCTATTGGAGTTCTTTGAATATGCTATTGACCCAGCTACACTTGATAGTTGGGGCGGTATTCTATGCGACATACATGGACGAATCAAGAGATGGATGATATATAATGACGGAAATCTTATCTACAGCAAGATTTGTACGTTCATTCTGATTTGCATTACATGTATTGGAACCAGAAACAAAAAGAAGTTAGAGTTCAATGCCAAGAAACAAGTCATCTTACCATTAGCCTTTGGTTTGGCACTTATTGGAACATCCATTTGGTTATTCAATAATCCAATGGAAATGAGGTTGTACACTCTTCCACTGAACATCATACTATACATGATAGCGTCTCTTATTGGTGTTATACTGATCCATATCTCTTTTGACAATATTTCAAAGTTCCTGAAAGAGGG
>JBGVEC010000008.1:0-3689 GCA_045119815.1 Paludibacteraceae bacterium
CTCGGCATTGAGTCCGAGTGTATGGAGTATTTTACAATGGTATTAACCTACTAACATCTACTACTATGGCTTACTTTAAGAATATACATTCATTGGCGGAACTCAAGAAGGAGTACCGCCGATTGGCATTGGAGAACCATCCCGATAAAGGTGGTAGCACCGAAGTGATGCAACAGATCAATGTGGAGTTTGAACGGCTCCACGAGATCTGGAAGAACGATACCACTGTATCGGCAAATGCTTCAGGCTATGAAAACGACTATGCAGGAGCATCGGCGAAGGAGTATGCCGACTTCGTATATAACGAGTATCGTTGGAAAGGTCGCAACTATCAAGGACAGCACACTCCTGAGATTGTGGAACTGGTGCGTAACTGGATGAAGGAAACCTATCCCAAGTATAAGTTCTCCGTATCAAGGCATCACTATAACTCTATCCACATCTACCTCGTCAAAGCCGACTTCGAGGCGTTCAAGAAGGATAAGGGTGTAGTGTTCCATCACGATGTGAACCATTATAACATTGATGGAGACCAGACGCTCACCGATAGAGCCAAGGAAGTGATGAAGAATGTCTGCGACTTTGTGATGTCGTACAACTTCGATGACAGCGATCCGATGACCGATTACTTCTGCACTAACTTCTATCTTACATTAGGAGTCGGCACCTACAAGAAGCCATATAAGGTAGAACTGCCGAAATTGGATTGCAAGGGCAAGAAGCCCGATGTCTTCAAGCACCCCGAAGGTGCTGCACACAAGGCAATACGCCAGGCATTGGGCGGTGCATACTTCAGTTTCCACAACAGCCAGCGACTACAAGGCAAAATGGTACTCGGAGAAGATTCCTACGGACATAGTGGCGACAAATACTTCTGGCCACTCTCATATTCCAGTGCCAAGACCGCCCAGAAACGAATGGATAAATTGGAGAAAGCCGGTATCCGCTGCAAACTCACGGGATACAATAGCGGTTGCATCGAGTTCCTCGGCTACACCCCCGAAGCGGAAGTTCTGCTTGAGAAAGAGCGACAAGATGTTATTATCGCACATAGAGAGTGGCAGGCGAAGCAGAGAAAAATTATATAGACAATGTTATTACTCAATCTTAATGGCGATCATATTGAATCTAATGGTCGCCATTTTTGCATCTCCTCAAAAGCACTTTTATAGGCTCCAGATGGCTCTGTTTAGGATATTTTGTGTAACTTTGCAAAGTAATAGAGCTAATTTAATAATTGCAGCGATATGAGACACCTTATTCTATCTTTATTTTTGATTTTGAGTTCTTTGAGTGCCGTTGCTCAGCAAGTTAATAACACAACCCAATTGGTCGGTTCGTGGATAGGCAAACTATCGTTTGGATCAAGAGAACTGAATATTGGTCTTAATATCGAGCAGCAAGAGGGGTATGTAGTTTGCTCTCTTGATAGTCCAGACCAGGGAGTAAAGGGCATCGGTTGCTACAAAAACCTCCTCACCGATGATGCTATTAAGGTTACTGTATCTGCCATAGGTGCTACATATGAGGCTAAACTGGTAGTAGGCAACCTTGTAGGAACCTTCTCGCAGGGAGGTCTTAGCCTACCGCTTACTTTGAAAAGAGGTGAGTACAAACCACAGCGTCCTCAAACACCGGCAGAGCCTTATGCATACACAACCGAAGAAATCGTTTTCGAGAATAAAGCAGAGGGAGCGCAACTATCCGGCACACTGACATATCCCGTAAATTATGAAGAGTATAGGAGTGGAACTGTTCCGGTTGTCTTGATGGTTACGGGAAGTGGAGGACAGAATCGTGATGAGGAACTTTTTGACCACAAGCCATTCCTTGTTATAGCAGATTTTCTTGCCAAAAATGGAATAGCATCACTGAGATACGATGACCGAGGTATCGGTAAATCGACAGGCCCAACAAAGAACACCACAACAGAGAACAATCTTGCAGATGCTGAAGCCGGAATAGCATATTTGCGTAGTTTAAAAAAGTTTGGTAAAGTCGGTGTTTTAGGCCATAGTGAGGGTGGCACTATTGCATTTATGATGGGCGCAAACAAGAGTGTAGATTTTCTCATCTCATTAGCCGGCAGTGCTGCTAATGGCATTGATGTAATTGTTGGCCAAAATGGAGCAGCAATGCAACTTCAGGGAGTTCCACAAGAGGTAATTAATGACTACGCTACGGCATTAAGGATTGTATATACTGACAGAATTAGCGGCAAAGAGATTGCGGACAAGTCAGAATATATTGAGACTCTATGCCAAACACACACATTGACTTTACCAGATAACTTTAAGTCAAACCTTGTGAAGTGCATCACATTTGGAGGAAACTGGCTGACTTGGTTCTTGAGATATAGCCCATCAGAGGCAATCAGCCGTATTAAGTGTCCTGTAATGGCTCTAAATGGAAATCTTGACTTGCAGGTATTAAGCAAAGATAATCTTCCTGTCATAAAGGAGAATCTATCACGCAATAAGAAGCATATGGTAAAGGAATATGATGCTCTGAATCATCTTTTCCAGCACTGTACACCTACGACAGCACTTAATTACGGAGCGATCGAAGAGACAATATCTGAAGAAGTGTTGAATGATATAGTGAATTGGATTAATACAATAAAATAGAGCATATTGTTCTATTAAGTAGTAATGGCGACTACTCATATTGCGAGCAGTCGCCATTTATCATAATCTCACCTGGATACTTGCCATAATATTCCGTCCTCGCAGACGATACATATAATTTGTTTCACTGAGCAGACCATAATTGACATATCTGTATTCTCGTTGATTCAGCAGATTGCTCGCGGTCAGGCTTATATCCACACGCTTTGATACATTCCAACGAACAGACGCATCAAGGAGTATCAGATTAGCAGAGTTTCCAGAAGAAAACCTTGTGTAGTAGTGCTCTCCTCCGATGGAAAGTTGCCATTTCTTATGAGGAACAAATGTTAGCGTCATATACTGTTTCAAAGCATCATTATTGCTATTCTCCGCATCATCAATATCCAGCACATTTCTTGAATAAGCCAAACGATAATCTGCCGAGAACCAGTTTGTAAAATGGCCTTTCAAATACGGTTGCACATTGAGCACTTGCAATCTATATGGCGAAATGATGTTCTGCCTCATGGCATTATCCCACATGTGGATATATCCGGCATCAAGTCCTATCGTCATTCTGCCTGACATCAAACCTTTGCTTATGCCACCATTCAAAATCAGATTGCGACCATCATTCCGCATTGGAGATAAGGCACTGAGTATATAATCACCAAGAAATAATTGGTTGGTCATATATGGGTTACTGCTCCATTCATATTTTCCTGTAAAGTTGAAGAATAACGATGTTATCGGATTCCTATATTTGAATGTCATCGTAACAGATCGGGTATCACCATATTCGGTAATAGGAGTAGCCATATATAAGTTCCTAAAATCAGTCATCAGCAGCCCTGAAATATATGTTGATGCTTTAGGAGGCGTCAATGAATACCTAAGCTGTGCGGCTATCTCCATTTTTGCACTTATCTGATGACGTACATATAATGAAGGGGTTACTGCCACATAATTATCGGTAATGTTACCTTCTACTTTCCTGTCTCTAACATGATGGAGATTGTAACCTGTAGGCACCGACAATGTTACTCTCCATTTGTATGACTCGTATGATGCTTCGGGTGC
>JBGVEC010000009.1:0-9106 GCA_045119815.1 Paludibacteraceae bacterium
TACTTCCTTGCGGTCAAGACCTGAGAGTTCGGCAATCTTACCAGCGTTGAGGGGTTCGCCTGGTTCCTTCATAGTTGCGAGTACTTTATTCTTTGTTTCCATAGTCGTAAAATTTTGTTTGTAAGATAATTAGGTATTAGGGACTGAATGGTTAATTGGTATTCTTTGTTTAACTCAATGCCTTGATGAGTTGCTGGGCATGTGTCTTTGTGTTGATTTGCTTGGGGGTAAAGATGTGGGTGATGGTGCCCGTTTCGTCGGCCACGAAGGTGGTGCGAAGGGTACCCATGTACTTGCGTCCGCACATTGATTTTTCGCCCCATGTGCCAAAGAGTTGGTGCAAGTTGAGGTCGGTGTCGGCAATGAGGGTGAAGGGTAGGGCGTTCTTCTCAATAAACTTCTGATGCGATGCCGCCGAGTTGCTACTCACGCCGATGACGTTGTAACCGAGTGCCGCCAGTTCGTGATAGTCGTCACGAAGACTACATGCCTGCGCCGTGCACCCCGATGTGTTGTCCTTGGGATAGAAATAAATCACGAGTTTCTGTCCGCTGAATTGTGCGCGTGTCACTTCCGCTCCCGCTTCGTTCATGCCGAATACTTCGGGAATCTTATCTCCAATGTTTAGCATAATCAATTTCTGTTTTTCTCGTTTTCTGATGCAAAGGTAAGCAGGTATTTTGAATTATGCAAACAGATAAAAACTATGGATGTATAGGGATTATCTATAAGGTGGAGTGTCAGGGTGGGGATGCTATGTGTCTTAAAAGCGAGTTAGGCATTTAGTAATTGGGAGTTAGTTTGAAGCATTAGTGAGTTAGTTTGATTTATATGGGAGATAGTAATTGGGAGTTAGTTAGAAAGGTGGCAGGGCTGTAGGGGGGAGAGGATTTACTTATGCAAAGATACAACACGCGGGTGGTGGGTTGTCATTTATTGTCATTTAGCATCGCAAAAACAAATGAAAAATTGCTTCTAAATGATAGATATTCAGTGAGTTGTGGGTATGGAAAAACTTTCCAAAATTTGACACTTACCTTTGCGCGATGGAGAAAAATGCTGCTCGTGAATGTTCCTGAGAAGTTTTTGCGTGTGACATGTGACAATGTGACAATGAAAATTATGTTAATCCCCCACATTCCTAACCTTGAAATCAAACAAAATCGTGAAGCCACCCAACCTATACAATCAGAGAAATGAAATTGTAACAACAACGGCAACCTCAATCAAGTGGTCGCCATCGCTGTTTTATACCTGTTTCTTGTATGTTATGGTGGCGAGAAGGTTGAAGATGATAACAAAGGCACCGAGGAAAACAAAGTTATGCCACAATTCCACGAATGTTGTACCTTTCAAATATACTGAACGCATAATCTCAATATAGTGGCGAGTTGGCAAAATAAGGGTGAAGTCCTGTGCCCACTCCGGCATAGAACTGACTGGGGTAATCAGTCCGCTCATTAGCATAAAGATGATAATGAAGAAGAACATTACAAACATCGTCTGCTGAATGTTGTCTGAAAGATTGGCAACCGCTACACCAAATCCCGAAAGGCTGAGGATAAAGAGAATAGTCGCAAGATATATATTACCCAATGAACCGAAAGGTACAAGATCATATACCAACCATGCCACAACCATTGCTACTGTGATAACAAAAACTCCTATCAGCCAGAAAGGAATGAGTTTAGCAAGAACAAAAGTAAACTTACCAACGGGTGTAACATTTATTTGTTCAATCGTTCCATTCTCTTTTTCGGATACAATATTGATAGCAGACAAGAAACCGCAGATAAGAATTAATAGGATAATCATCAAAGCAGGAATCATCAAGTTACGATAATCCAATGTGGGGTTATATCTGTTCTGTATGACCACAAGGTCGGAGATCTGTTGTATGCCCTGTTCGTTTCTGAATTTGGATAGTGTGGAACTTATCGTCTGGACAAGATACTGGCTACCGAGCGAGCCTTTCATTGCATTTACGGCATTGGCAGATATGTCCAACTTTTGAAGTGACACACTTGATAAGTTTTTCTCAAAATTCTTGGGAATTTGTAGAATAACATCTACTTCGCATTTTTCCAACAAGTTCTTTGCCTTATCATAAGTGTTTGCTTTATCGTTGATGGAAAAATATCCAGCGGCACGAATGTCGCTTGCCATTTGGCGTGACAAAGTAGAGCCATCCTCATCGACAATGGCAACACCGACATTGCGGACATCCATCGTCGTAACCCACGGCATAACGAGCATGACCATCACAGGAAAGACGATAAACAGTTTGGGGAGTAACGGATTACGGAAAATCTGAATAAACTCCTTTTGTATCAAAATAAGCAATTGTTGCATATTTTATTCGAGTTTGTCTTTGAACTTTTTGAGTGAAATACTTACAAGCACAATTGCCATAAAAATAAGGATTGACATCTCTTTGATTACAGCCGATAGAGGAAGTCCCATAATCATCAACTTACGGTTAGCTTCTATATACCATCGTGCAGGCACAATATAGGGCAATGGTTTTAATACGGTTGGTAAGTTCTCTAACGGGAAGACCATACCTGAGAGCATCATCATTGGCAAGAGCATCACCATTGCCGAGATAAGCAGAGCCGCCACTTGCGATGATGCGATAGTCGATACTAACAATCCTAACGCCAATGAGAGCAATAGATAGATGATAGAAATAACTACAATACTCCATACGCCTCCGCTCATCGGTACATCAAGCAGATAGCTGGCAATAAGAAGAATGGTAATAAGGTTAATACACGAGATGGCAAAATAGGGAATCATCTTGGCAAGAATAATCTTGATAGGTCTGACGGGCGACACGAGCAACACCTCCATAGTTCCCATCTCCTTTTCTCGCACAATTGACACCGATGTCATCATCGCACATATCAGAATAAAAATAAGTCCCATAATACCGGGCACGAAATTGTATGCCGATTTCATCTGCGGATTATAGAGCAGATGCAGATTTAGCAACTCCTGTTGTGAATGGTCTGCCGATATTACATTTTGCAGATATGCTGCACCCGTTTGTGCTATATTTGTATTTGAGGCATCTAATATAAATTGTATTGCAGGGTGAGTATCTATGCCATCTGCCCGCTGAGCTATCAGATGTTCGTAGTCCTCATCGAAGACAACAACGGCATCGGCCTTGCCGCTTCGAAGCAGCTTATCTGTATCACTGTTGTCAATATAACCAACGAGCGTAAAATATGGATTGCTTGCAAGCCTATCCACCACTTGTCTTACACCCTCTGTGCGATTGGGGGCGGCTATTGCCACATTGAGGTTGTTTACCTCCGTTGATATGGCAAAGCCAAAGAGTATCATCAGTACCACTGGTATTAGCAGTACAATCATCATGGTGCGCACATCTCGCAGAATGTGCAACGACTCCTTCTTTACAAACGATAAAAAATTTCCTTTCATATCAGCCTACTCTCCTCGCTTTGCTCCACGAGCCAAGATGCGGAAAACCTCATCCATCGACTCTGCAGTAAATTGTTCTTTAAGGCGTGCAGGGGTATCGAGCGCACGCACCTCGCCATCAACCATAATAGAAACTCGTGAGCAATACTCCGCTTCATCCATATAGTGTGTGGTAACAAATATGGTCGTACCACAGTCGGCAGCCTCATAAATCATCTCCCAAAATTGACGGCGTGTTATGGGGTCTACGCCACCCGTCGGCTCATCCAAGAAGACCACCTCGGGGCGATGAATGGTCGCTACGGCAAACGATAATTTCTGTTTCCAACCAAGAGGCAACGAGCCTACAAGGGTGTTACGCTCTGACGAGAAGTTGAGCCTTTCGAGTACTTCGGTAGCTCGCCTTGCTGTCTCTGATTTTGAGAGTCCATAGATTCCTGCAAATAGCCTGATATTTTCCCATACGGTCAAGTCGTTATATAACGAGAACTTCTGACTCATATAGCCTATATGACGTTTTATCTGCTCCCCCTCACGCATTATATCCCAACCTGCAACAGTACCTCTGCCTGATGTGGGGAAACTCAACCCGCACAGCATACGCATAGCCGTAGTCTTGCCTGCACCATTAGCACCTAAGAAACCGAAAATCTCACCTCTCCAAACATCAAACGAGATACGGTTGACGGCCGTGAAATTCCCGAAACTTTTGGTCAATTCTCTGATAGATATAATCACTTCGTTCATTGCTTCATCAGTTTTATAAACATATCCTCAATCGTAGGCTCAGCGGGTTCTATCTGCAAATCATGAACATCGGCAAGTTCCGCCTTGAACTGCGCAACATCGAAATCTGCATTGGCTATAAGGTGGTGAGCCTCGCCAAATGGATAGCACTCCGCAACCCTCCTCGCTTTACGAGCCGCAAGGAGTAGTTGATACATATTCTCTGCCTTGACGGCGTAGAGCGTAGAATCAAATCCCGCAACAATGCCTGTCGGAGAGTTTATTCCCAAGATGCGGGCCTCGCTACACAATGCCACTCTGTCGCATCGTGAAGCCTCGTCCATATATGGTGTAGATACAAGGATGGTTATGCCTCGCTTTTTAAGGTCGGCAAGCATATCCCAAAACTCACTTCTCGATACGGCATCGACTCCCGTCGTCGGCTCGTCCAGAAACAGCACGGTCGGACGATGTATTAGGGCGCACGACAGTGCAAGTTTCTGTTTCATACCACCCGATAGTTTCCCTGCTCGACGCTTTTTGAATGGCTCGATTTGGCGATAGATTGGTGCAACAAGATCGTAGGAGTCCTCCACCTTTACACCGAACAGTGCAGCAAAGAAGTTCAAATTCTCCTCTACGGTCAAGTCTTGATATAGCGAGAAACGTCCTGGCATATATCCCACACGCTCACGAATGGCGTGATAATCTTTAACAATATCGAAACCATCAACTTCCGCTCGTCCCTCGTCGGGATTAAGTAGTGTAGCGAGCAGCCTAAAAAGTGTGGTCTTACCTGCTCCATCGGGTCCGATAAGGCCAAATAGTTCGCCCCGCTCCACCTCGAAAGAGATACCATCAAGAGCCCTTACCTTACCGAAACTCTTTGATATATTTTCAACTTTTATGGCCGACATAGTATGGAGGATTTATAATTTTACCTCTCCCGCAAGACCGATTTTTAGGCGACCATCATTCTTTACGGCAATCTTTACTGCGTAAACCAGGTTTGCTCTCGAATCTTTCGTCTGAATATTCTTTGGCGTAAACTCGCTCTCGGCTGAGATCCACGCCACACGCCCCTTGTAGTCATATCGTTCATCACCACCAAAATCGGCAATAACCGATACCTCATCACCCAAATTCACATTTGCCAACTGGCAGGAGGTAAGATATGCACGCAGATAGATATTTTCAAGGTCGGCAACCTTCATCAGAGGTTTGCCTATAGTGGTAAACTCTCCCGCCTCTGCATACTTAATCAACACCGTTCCTCCTACTGCCGATAATATGTTACACTTTGCAATACGGTCATCAAGGGCTGCAATCTGTGCTTCGAGTGCTGAGGCGTTCTCGTTTATGGTTGATGTATTCTTGTCGAGGGTAGAGAGGGTTGCCGACAACTGACCTTCGAGAATAGTAATCTGTGCCTCGATGTCATCACGCTGCTTTGTGGTTGCAGCTCCATCGCTGAGCATATTCTTGACACGCTGTAACTCAGCTCGCTGTTTTGCTAACTGCCTACGCAATGATGCCACCTGCTTCTCCTTGTCTGGGAGACTACTCAAAAGTGCCGACTGCTGAGCCTTTAACTGCTCTCGTTGTAGGTGCAGTTGGAGGCTGTCAATAACACCAACTACACTATTTGCATTGATTATCTCACCCTCGGTCACATCAAAACTGAGGATTCGACCTGTACCCTCGGATGATAATACAATTTCTGTAGCCTCAAATGTACCTTGTGCATCATAATCTGGCTCGTTATTGCACGATACAATGGCAAGTAATGGAAGAACATAGAATAATCGTTTCATAACTTATTGATTTAATGTTGTCTTTAATCTGTATATGGTTTGTAATAACTCTACCTCGTGGGTACTACGATTGAGCGTAGCAGTAGTTTCATCGGCAATCTTCCGTAGTAGGTCGGTGGCATCAATTACTCCGTTCTCCAACCTCGACTCCGCAGCCATTCGCACCGAGCGGCGCAACTCTACAATGCGATTATCATCCTCCAGTGCATTGCGCAGACGGGCAATCTCGCCATCGTCCTGCGTGGTCTGCATTTGGGAATTAAAGAGGAATACATCACGTTGCACGGCAATCTGTCGCTCTGCTGCATCCAACTTAGCGAGGTTGTTCTTCTTGGTGTAGAATGCTCCGATATTCCACGACATACGTACTCCGACAATAGCATTGAGGGTCCACTCTGATGATACCATACCTTTGAACATATCCAATCCAGGGTATCCATAATAGCCTTGAGCAAAGACACTGAATCGTGGCATTACAGATGCTGTTATCGCTTTGCGCTGTGCAGAGAGTTTGTTGCTTTGAGCCTCAAACATTGCAAGTTCGGGGCGTGCCGATGTACGACTTGCAACATCGGTCATTGTGGGGCGTATGAGAGTCTTATCCATTAGCGGCTGCCCGATAAATACCTCTAACATTCGACGGTAACTTGCTCGTGATGCCTCCACCTGACCGAGCGTCTGACGAGCAGTTAGTAATTCTGCCTCAATAGCATCAACATCCGATTGCATTGCCACACCATTTTTATAATAGGTACGAATACGATTGAGATTGGCATCCAAAACTTCAATGAGTGTTTCGGTCTGTGCAACACGCTCGTCAAGTAATAGTATACCGAAATAGAGATTCTGAATACGGGATTGTAGGTCGTAAAGCGATACATCCACTTGGCTACGCTGCTCAGCTGCCTCCGCTTCGGCAATCTCACGATTAGCCTTTGACTGACCACCATCCCATATATTCTGCGATACATCAACCGCCACCTTGTATTGGCCTTTGCGGATACCCGACATATCCAATCCGTTGGCAGCAACAATCTGATTGAAGACCTCGGGATAGGTAGGTGTTGCCGATTGATAGGTGGCTTGTCCCGAAAATACCACCTGCGGAATCCACGCACGAGCAGCATTCGAAATGTTGTACTGCTCAGTCTCCGCTATTAGGTCGTATTGCCTGATTTCGGGATAGTGTTCCCTTGCCAGACGCTGACATTCATCCAGTGTAGGTTGGGCTACACTCGTAAAGACTGTCAATGACGAGAATAAAAGTATAATAAGTCGCTTCATAATTTATTGGTTTTAAAAGTTACTATTATTCATCTTAGACAGTGCGAAATTACTTGTATAACTTAGGTTGTACAATGTCAATAGAATGCTTAATTTGAGCAAATCGCAATATTTTGCAATGACAGCATCTGTTTGTATATGAGAAAATATGTATTTTTGCATCATAAACGCGTAGGATAATGGATAGACAAACTTTTAACATAGAGATTATAAATACTCAGGGTAAAGTAGGTATTTATATGTGCGTAAAAGGCACTGCCGAATTGCTTGTAAACGGGAAGTTGTTTCTGTTTGGGCGTGGTTGCATTGGTCTCATCAGTCCTATTATTCAAATACAAATACTCTCTCAAAGCAGCGATTGTGAATTTCAGATTATTACTGAGGCGATAGAACATATATTCCCCATTGGCAAGAAATTTATGGACATCATATTGGAGATACGACAGCGCAATGATGTTGTATTTCAAGCAGATGAACTATTCATTGATTTTGTATTCCAAAGAGAAAGACTAATCATTGAGAGAAAAAGTATTCTTGAAAACGCAAAAAACGAAAAAGAGAAACGCCTTTATTCATCAATGATATATTTGCTTGAGCAAGAACTATTTGTTGAAGTATTAACTTTGGCTCATCAAAATACAGAAGTCAAGCCTAAGGAGGTAGATAAAAATACTTCTATTTCATTTAATTTCATATTTTCTATTAATAAGAACCCAACTCATAATCGTTCAGTTTCTTTCTATGCTAAAGAAGCAGGACTATCTGTTGGGCATTTCACACGTTTAGTGAAAAGTTGCACCCAAAAAACACCAACCGAATGGATTATATTTTTCACCGTAGCAAAAGCGAAAAATCTGTTAGATAATACCAAAATGAGTATTAAGGAAATAGCAATGGAACTCCATTTTCCAGAGCAATTCTCATTTCGTAAATATTTCAAGCAACACGCGGGCATTCCTCCTAAACAGTATCGAAAGAGTCAAAATGAGTAAAATAATCAAGATTTCTTTAATTGCGTGAACCTCAAGAAGTTGATTAGTTATGCCGAAGTGCCTCCTGTTTGTGGTTGGGGCGTATTTAATGGCGTTAATACACAGGAAAGCAGGAGGGCGCGAGCCTTCCTGCTTATCATGAACAACCTTTTTGTAACCTTAAAAATAGGCAACTCCTATATTATTACCATTTTTAGGGCAACTTTTTCTTTGTGTTTTCACCGGGGGGATGGTGATATGAAAATAAAACAATTGTAAAACTGTAAAACTGTAAAGGGTGTTTTTCTAAAAGGTTGATAATCATCGTTTTGGCGGTTCTTCGACTGCTTCCATCCTTTACAATTACTTCAAAAAAGGGGCAAATTGTGCCGAAAAACGAGAGAAATGATGCCGAAAAACGAGTCAACTTGTGCAGAAAAGCGAGAAAATGATGCAGAAAACGAGACAAAAACTGATTCCGTACGAAAACGGAATTGCTATATTCTAAAAAGTTGAGAATCATCGTTTTGAGTGGTTATGCTCTGTTTTCAGCCTTTACCCCTTTACAGATTGACAGTTTTACAGAAAATAAAAAGGACCTCTCGGATGGATGGCAATAGTACACACAAAATTTTCTAAGAAGTTGATAATCATCGTTTTAGGCGGTTATGCTCTGCTTTCAGCTTTTACACCCTTTACAGATTGAAAGTTTTACAGAAAATAAAAATGACCTCTCGGACGGATGGAAATAGTACACAAAAATTTTCTAAAAGGTTGATAATCATCGTTTTGGCGGTTCTTCGACTGCTTCCAGCCTTTACAATTACTTAGAAAAGGGGGCAAATTGTGCCGAAAAACGAG
>JBGVEC010000010.1:0-2273 GCA_045119815.1 Paludibacteraceae bacterium
CGCAGACCATAGAACAAACTTTCGAACTGCTCGAAGTCCTTATCGGTCGGATTTTCAACCTCTCCAATCCATTGACAGCCTATGCGGATATTCAATGGATTATTGTTGCGTATGCCACGAGGTATAAACATATTATCCGAGACCATCAACAACGACACCCATTGTCATAGTCAAAGAGTAGTCGGAAGTAGAGAAGAGCTTGCTCACCTCGCCATAAGCGATTAAAGAGTTTGAGTCGGCATAGGTTTCCTGGTACTTGATTGTAGCAGCAGCAGAGTTGTCCTTGACACCATAAGCAAGGATAAGAGTAGCTGCGTCACCTTTGGGAACAACACCAGCAAACTTGCCATCGTTGCCAGCTTCGTCAACGATAGTAGAACCGATGTGCTCGATGGTACCAGCGTCTTCCACCTTGTAAGCATGATATACAACACGGTCGAGCAGTTCGGCAGAATTGTTCATCAAACTAACATTTACCGTGTCATCGTTTGCATTAGTGCCGTTAATCTCGGAAAGTGGAGTGCTGGAAGGAGTCAACTGAATTTCGTCACCACGAAGCTCTACTTTGCCATCTTCAAAAAAGACATTCTCGTAGTTCTTTTTGATGAACTGATTACGTGCAGAAACGAGACCCTGCTTGCGGAACGCGAGTGTAGCAGCCATAGAAGCAGCTAACTGCGTCAAGAGCTTGAACTTGCTGCGCTGTGTAACTTGGCGCTCAGTGTTGGGATTTGCTACGATTGGGTTGTACTGACGAACGATTTGCTCGCCACCGCTGATGGCGTAAACCATAGAACCCACCTTACCTGTGCCTTTGCCGGCAATACCATAAAGTTTCATAATACAATAAACATTAAAAGTTAAACATTAAACATTATTTGATTTTTTGAAAGAACTCACATAAGCATCTAAACCGAAAACCGAACCAGCCAGCAGGAACGACTGCGCAATATACATGAGCGTGCCTGCAGGAATATCTGCGTGCAGATAATCGGAAAGGAAAGCAAGTGCAATGCTGCTGGCAATGAGCAGCACTGCACAAGTGTACTGAATTTTATGTTTGATATCCATATAAACACCGCTGTATTTAATCAACACAAATAATCAGTAAAGTTTATTCTAAACCGCCAGCCTGCGCCCATCGGGCTATGATGTAACGCGGACCAGTCATGTAAAACGAAGTGATAGACTCTGAAGAGAACGGATTTTGTTCGCCATTGTTGAACCAACCGAGGAATGGATGACTATTAGGAGAAAACGCACTCAAAAGAACATCCGCGCCCTCATCAACTTCAATGACGCCCCCCGAAGTGACTTCAACTGCTTCGCCATCAATCTCACAAGAAATATCACCTAAACCATTGGAGAGCAGTTGTAATTTGTACTTACCCGGCTGAACACTTCCGCCCTCACTTTCATTGGCTGCAAGATATAGCCCCGAAGTAACGGAGAAGCGAATGTCTTGTTTGTCTAATGTTCTTGAAGAGACAAGACGCGCCACATCAAGCCCAGAAGAAACTTCATACCTTCCGTATTTCGCAACCGCTTTGGCATTAGTCAAAGAGAAACCATACGCATAAATGACAACAGCACCCGAAATACCTTCGATGCTTACAGAAGCAACCGACTGAGCATTCCGCGTATCTACGACTTCGGAAGCTGTAAATGTCAGCACACCATCCGCCAATATATTGAATACATTATAGACAACGTAAGAAATTGACGGGCTAACGGGCTGCGACAAATGAACAGCTACACGGTTACCACCGTTCCTGCTGGCAACAACATCAGGCAAACCGATATTGCCACGCGTAATCTGCAAAGAATCATAGGAAACAAAAGCCCCCGCAGGCTCTGCGTAGAAGAACGGCATGTTCAGTTTTACGAAAGCGTTACGAGGTGAAACAATACCGATGCGTGGAATGGCAATAACATCAGCGAGAGAAGCGGAGACCTGCGATGCTAACTTAAAACGGCTGCGCTGCCCGACCTGGGCAGCAGTGCTCGGATTTGTGACAGCAGCAGTGTACTCGCGACGAACTTGCACGCCACGATTGACATAATAGACAGAGCCACCAACCTTGCCCGAGCCCTTACCATCAAGAGAGAAAATCTTCATATCGTATATATGTAATTCGACAAAGTAAACTAAATCACGGATGCAAAATTAGAAAAATTGAAAATTCGGTGCAAGTCGGAAGGTGGTCGGAGTAGCGTCGAACCATAATCGAAAGTGTTAAAAAGCTGGGTCGAATTTAACACGCGTTAACAAA
>JBGVEC010000011.1:0-7274 GCA_045119815.1 Paludibacteraceae bacterium
TTGCGGAGAGAGAGGGATTCGAACCCCCGGAGCCTCTCAGCTCAACGGTTTTCAAGACCGCCGCAATCGACCACTCTGCCATCTCTCCTTCGTCGCAACTGGCTTGCAAGAAGAAACTCGCTCTGCGAGTTTGGTTTGCCACCATTGCTCCTCTTAACTCGGGCTCACGAAGCCCTCGTTATATTTTTTGGGAGTGATTTTTTCAAATCGGGTGCAAAAGTACTGCTTTTTTTTCAAATACACAAATTTTTTATAAAAATTCTTGCCAATATGCGAAAAATATAGTAATTTTGCACCCAAAATAGTATAAAAATGTTCTTACAAGTACTAAAATCTAAAATACACCGCGTTACAGTAACGGAGGCTAATCTGGATTATATCGGTAGCATAACTATTGATGAAGACCTTATGAACGCAGCGAATATTTATGCTGGAGAAAAAGTTCAAGTGGTGGATAATACCAATGGCGCTCGTATAGAGACCTACGTGATTCCTGGTCAACGCGGTAGTGGATGCATCTGTATCAATGGTGCTGCTGCTCACCTTGTTCATGTCGGTGACACAGTGATCATTATGGCATATGCCCTCATGACTCCTGAAGAAATCAAGGAGTTCAAACCTTCTATTGTTTTTCCCAACAACAACCATCTTGCGTAATGGCGTTCTTTGACCTTATACATACTGATGCGCACACGTGCGCACGCGCGGGCGTGGTGCATACGGATCATGGTGATATTCAAACCCCTATTTTTATGCCCGTGGGTACAGTGGGAACCGTCAAAGGAGTACAACGTTGCCACCTAGAGGATGATATCAATGCGCAAATCATATTAGGTAATACCTATCATTTGTACTTACGCCCAGGTATAGAAATCTTACACCAAGCGGGCGGTTTGCATCGTTTTGAGGGATGGAAACGTCCGATTTTGACTGATTCGGGTGGTTTTCAGGTATTTTCGTTGACCGATATTCGCAAGATGACCGAAGAGGGTGTGCAGTTCTCATCGCATATTGATGGGCGCAAACTGATGTTTACGCCTGAAAATGTGATGGATATACAGCGTGAGATAGGCGCAGACATCATGATGGCTTTTGACGAGTGTTGTCCTGGAACTGCTGATTATCAATACGCCAAGAAATCTATGGAGCGTACCCATCGTTGGTTGGACCGTTGTATAGCACGTTTTGATGCCACACCTGATGTGTACGATTATAAGCAGCATTTGTTTCCTATCGTTCAAGGTTGTGTATATCCTGATTTGCGTCAAGAAGCCGCCAAACGTTTGCGTGATTTAGATCGTGACGGATATGCTATCGGTGGTTTGGCCGTGGGTGAACCTGCAGAGGATATGTATGCAATGATTGAGGTCGTGAATGATATTTTACCACAAAATAAACCTCGTTATCTCATGGGCGTAGGTACACCGTGGAATATCTTGGAGGGTATTGAGCGTGGTGTGGATATGTTTGATTGTGTGATGCCTACTCGCAATGGTCGTAATGGCATGATTTTTACGCAGAATGGCGTGATGAACTTGAGAAATAAGAAATGGGAAAATGATTTCACCGAGTTAGACCCATGTGGTACTAGTTTTGTGGATCATCACTATACCCGTGCTTATGTTCGTCACTTGATTCATTCTCAAGAGATGTTGGGCTTGGAGATATTGAGTATCCATAACTTAGCCTTCTACCTATGGTTGGTAGGAGAAGCACGTAAGCATATTTTGGCAGGCGATTTCAAGTCTTGGAAAGATGATATCATGCCACGTCTTATGCAGAGAATGTAGTCACCGCCTTTACACCCTACACTTTACACTCTACACCCGTTTTGAAAAAACTCGACAAATACATAATTGGCAAATTCCTCGGCACATTCTTCTTTTCGATTGTGCTGATTATGAGTATTGCAGTGGTGTTTGATTTGACGGAAAAAATGGATGATTTCTTTGAGAATCAAGCACCAATCAATGAGATAGTATTTGACTATTACCTCAATTTTATTCCGTATTATATGAATATGTTCAGCCCTTTGTTCATATTCATTTCGGTCATATTTTTCACTTCTAAGATTGCAGGAAATAGTGAGATTATTGCTATTTTGGCTAGTGGAGTGTCTTATCATCGATTGATGGTCCCTTATTTAGTTAGTGCTTCCATACTTTTTGTGATGTCATTTGTGCTTACTGGATATGTGATACCTCCTGCGTCATCAGCAATGTTGAATTTCCAAGATAAGTATATTCAGCGATTTACGCGTGAGACAGCTCGAAATGTTCAAATGGAAGTGTCTCCAGGAACCATATTATATATTGAGAATTTTCAAAAACGCACGAACACGGGTTATCGAGCATCCCTGGATCATTTTGATGGAAAGCGTTTAACCATGCGTGTTACGGCGGATCGTATCCAGTATGATTCAGCATATAATTGGCACTTGAGCAAATATGTTCGCCGTGATTTTGATGATATGCACGAAAAATTAACCCGTGGCACTCGATTGGATACGATTATCCCCATTCTGCCTAAGGAATTATTTTATACTGCAGAGAATGCGCAGATGATGACTAACCCTGAATTGAAAGAATATATTGATAAGCAACGTAGTCGGGGAGCGGGTAATGTGCAAGCATTTGAAACAGAATGGTGGAAACGTTGGGCAAGTCCAATAGGGGCGTTTATTATGACCTTATTGGGTGTAACATTAAGTTCAAAGAAAGTACGAGGAGGTATGGGTAAGAACCTAGGTGTAGGTGTTGCATTAAGTGCCTTATATGTGTTGTTTTCAACGGTTTCAACAACCTTTTCTGTGAGTGGTGTGATGTCGCCATTTATGAGTGTATGGTTGCCTAATTTTATGTTTTTAGGTATAGGTATATTCTTGTATATCCGAGTAAGTAGATAGTTTAGTATAAGAGAATGAAGAATAAAGAATTTGAGATGTTGGCCAAGACGTTCAAGGGTCTTGAGCAGGTGCTGGCAACAGAACTGGTGCAGTTAGGAGCCAATAACGTACAAGTGGAGCGTCGTGCTGTTTCCTTTACGGGTGACAAACGTATGCTTTATACCGCTAACATGTGTTTGCGTACAGCTTCTCGTGTGTTGGTGCCTATTCTTTCCTTCAAGGCACAGAAGGCCGACGATATATACGAGCAAGTGAAGGCGCTTGATTGGTCGCAATATATGACCATCAAGACAACTTTTCAGATAGATGCTACGGTTTATTCGGATTATTTTCGACATTCACAATTTGTTACTTATCGCGTGAAGGATGCTATTGTGGACTATTGGATGGAGCATGAGAATCAGCGACCAAGTGTCAAATTAGAAGGGGCTGATTTATATCTCAATGTGCATATTGCAGGAGATCGTGTGACCTTGTCTTTGGATAGTTCGGGAGAGAGTCTGCATAAACGTGGTTATCGTGTGGCGAACACCCAAGCCCCTATCAATGAGGCACTAGCAGCAGGTATGTTGTTATTAGCAGGATGGAAGGGACAAAGCGATTTCTATGACCCTATGTGTGGTTCAGGAACGCTGCTCATTGAAGCTGCTTTGATAGCTCGCAATATTGCACCAGGTGTTTATCGCCATGGTTTTGCTTTTGAGAAATGGGCTGATTTTGATGCAGATCTATGGGATGAAGTGTATAATGACGATAGTCGCGAACGCGAGTTCAAGCATAAGATCTACGGATCAGATGCTGGTTATTATGCGGTACAAGCAGCCACAAAGAATATACAATCGGCTAGTTTACAGCGTGATATAGAGGTCAAGCAAATTCGTGTAGAAGAACTGCGTTTGGCAGATACCAACACGGAAGGTGCGTTGGTGATGATTAACCCTCCATATGGTGAGCGTTTGTCTCAGGATAAGAATGTATTACGCTTGTATCAGGATATGGGTACTGCCCTCAAACATCAGTTTAGTGGTGCAACCGCATGGATTATCTCTAGCAATGAGGATGCGTTGAAGTGCGTGGGATTGCGTCCCGCTAAGAAGATACACTTAGTGAATGGCGACTTGGAGTGCTTGTTTAATAAGTATGAATTGTTCAAAGGCGATAGAAAAACATGGAAGAAATCCTTATAGAAGATTATAATTATCCTCTTCCAGATGAGCGTATTGCTAAGTATCCTTTGTCCCAACGTGATACGAGCAAACTGCTAGTCTATCAAGATGGCCAGGTGTCGGAAGATGTGTTTGCGCATGTGGGTGCGTATTTGTCTGCGGGCTCTCTCCTTGTCTATAACAATACGCGTGTGATACAAGCGCGATTGGAGTTTCACAAAAAAGTCGTTCAGGAGTTTAGGAGTTTAGGAGTAATTTCTGAACAAGAACAAAGTGCGACTAAATCTTCTGAACCTCTAAATAGCGAAACTTCAAGAGGTGCTCGTATAGAGATTTTTTGTTTAGAGCCTCTCTCTCCTCATGACTATCAATTGGCATTAGGAGCAACAGACGGCTGTACATGGAAGTGCATGATTGGTAACGCCAAGAAGTGGAAATCAGGTGCATTGAGCCTAACGACCACTTTGTCTTCAGGACAAGAGGTGACCCTTTTTGCGGAGAAGGGAGAGCAGACTGGTAATACCTTTGCGGTGCGATTTTGGTGGAACACCCCCGCCTTTAACCTTTCGCCTTTAACCTCTAACCAAAATATCAGCTTTGCTGAGATTCTAGACGCCGTGGGAGAACTCCCCATTCCTCCATACCTCAATCGCAAGACTGAGGAAAGCGACAAAACGACATATCAGACGGTTTATTCCCGAATCAAAGGGTCTGTAGCAGCACCCACAGCAGGTTTGCACTTTACGGATGAGGTATTAGATGGTTTGCGTACCAAAGGGGTACAAACGGCGGAAGTGACCTTACACGTAGGTGCAGGTACATTCCAGCCCGTCAAGGTGGCTAATGCCAATCAACATACCATGCATACGGAGTTTATCGCTGTGCCACGTGCAACAATCCAAGCGTTGATTGCTAACCTTGGACATGTTGTAGCGGTAGGCACTACTAGTATGCGAACATTGGAGAGTTTGTATTTTCTAGGAGCACAACTCTATACCCTATGTTCTACGCCCGATACTCCACACGCTACGCTCTCGGTAGCACAGTTTGAACCCTACGAAAGAGAATACACCTTGACTACCAAGCAGGCATTGCAAGCCATTGTAGATTACTTGGATAGTACAAATCAAGATGTTTTGCATGCAGAGACGCAGATTATGATCAAGCCAGGCTATCAATTCCATGTGGTGGACCAACTGATTACCAATTTCCACCAACCCAAATCCACTTTGCTATTGTTGGTAAGTGCCTTTGTAGGTGGCGATTGGCACACGATCTACGACTATGCTCTCGCCCACGACTTCCGTTTCTTGAGCTATGGAGACAGCAGTATATTGTTCCGAAGGAACCCCGCCTCTAAACTCTAAACAAAAATGATCGATACTCATTGCCACATAGATGATCCACAATATACCGAGGGATTAGATGCTTTCTTGGCAGAGCAACGCCAAGACGGAGTAGAAGCTATTTTAGTACCTGGAGTGGACAAGACTTCCGTCAAAGATGTCTTAGAGGTCTGCAACCTTTATCCCGATTATCTTTTTCCTGCTCTGGGGCTCCATCCTGAGAATGTCAAAGAGGATTGGCGCGAGCAACTCGCTACTATCAAGGCGGCCGTGGATAAATCCTTTGCCTCTACACCCTACACTTTACACCCTACACTGCGACATAGTCGCCTTATTGCCATTGGCGAGATAGGGCTTGACTACCATTGGGATGTGACTTTCAAGGAGCAACAGCATGAGGCACTTCGTGAGCAAATGCGATGGGCAGAACAATATCATTTGCCCGTGATGATTCATAGCCGTGATGCTACGGAAGATACACTGAAGATACTGCGTGAATTTCCCGCTGTCAAAGGGGTAATGCACTGTTTTAGTGGTAGCCATGAGGTGGCAGAACAGGTAGTAAAGATGGGGTACTATCTGGGTATTGGTGGTGTGTTGACATTCAAGAATTGCAAGTTAGCTGAGCACTTGGTAGGTATCCCACTGGAGGCTTTGGTTTTGGAGACCGATGCCCCTTATATGGCTCCTGTTCCATATCGTGGTAAGCGTAATGAGAGTCGTTGGATGATCCATGTGGCAGAACGTTTAGCTCAAGTCTATGATTGTTCTGTAGAACATGTTATAGAGCAGACAACGGCCAATGCAAAAGCACTTTTTGTTATAAATTCTTGAAAAAACACAAAAAAAACATAAATTATTGTGTATATATCAAATATTTTTTGTACCTTTGCCGGTCGTTAGGTGTATTGTGTCCGAAAGAATATCTATATGACTAATCGCTAACGCGAAGGAGAGATGCTCGAGTGGTTGAAGAGGCACGCCTGGAAAGCGTGTAAACTCCAAAAGGGTTTCGGGGGTTCGAATCCCCCTCTCTCCGCAAAAGATTTTTAAGACGACATGTCTAAGCTTGTTCAAGTGAGATTGATAGTAAGCCGACTTTACCGCTCGCAAAGCGAGCCTCCAACATGAGCGAAAGCGAATAAAATAATTATAAACAATTTAATACTAAAAACAAATCGTATGAAAAAAATTTTTGCAACCCTTACTGTGTTGGCAATGTTTTCTTTCGGAAGCGTTGCAGTAATGGCTCAAGATGCAGCTGAGGCTGCTCCTGTAGCAGAAGAAGTAACTGTTGATTCAGCAGCTGTAGAGGCTCCTGTAGTAGCAGAAGAAGTAGTTGAAGTAGAAGAGGCTGGTGGTCTCGTTGCACTTCACAAAACTCTTAAAACCAAATTTATCGAAGGTGGTGCTGGCTTCATGGCTGCAACTCTTATCTGTTTGGTATTTGGTTTGGCACTTTGTATCGAGCGTATCATCTATTTGAGCTTGAGCAAAACTAACACCAAAGCTCTCTTGGCTGAGGTTGAGGCTGCTTTGAAGAACGGTGGTATTGAGGCTGCTTTGGAGGTATGCCGCAACACTCGTGGTCCTGTAGCAAGTATCTTCTACCAAGGTTTGAGCCGTTATAGCGAGGGCGTTGACGTAGTTGAGAAGACTGTAGCTTCTTACGGTGGTGTTCAACTCGGTCTCCTCGAGAAGAACCTCTCTTGGATCTCTCTCTTCATCTCTATCGCTCCATCTTTGGGATTCTTGGGTACCATTATCGGTATGATCCAAGCGTTCGATAAGATCCAACAAGTAGGTGATATCTCTGCAACCGTTGTTGCTGGTGGTATCAAGGTTGCTCTTTTGACA
>JBGVEC010000012.1:0-1613 GCA_045119815.1 Paludibacteraceae bacterium
CCATATAGATGGTATAATACCCTCGCCTATTACTAGAACTGACCATCTGAAGCGAACTATAGGAGATAGGAAGGATAACACGCTCTAGCGAATCTAAGTATACGATATATCTTTGTAGTAGCGCATAGTCATCTTCAAAACATTGGCTGGAATTGGCGAGGTTGAAGGCGGCATCTAGAACATTGGGATCAATGCCATCGTAAGCATATGAAGAACCTAGTATCAATGTTTTTATCTCAGCCGCATGCTGCTCCATGTAGGTGCGTTTGTAGGTGTAGGAGTTAGGTATGGATTCAACATAGAGTTCTAAGCCAACTGCTACGAGCACAATTGGCAATGTATAGATCAATATTTTAAGCAGAAAGTTTTTCATTTCTGGTATATTTAAACGACTATTATCATTAATTATTTACTCCAAAAATTATCCAAAATTATAAAAAATTAATCAAAATTATGTCTCTGTATAACTCCACTAATATCATTAATAAATATCCAATCAGGTTGCGGAAGCTACGATGGCTACCAGCAGGTAAACAACAAACTAGATTAGAATTGGAAATAAATAAAATCCATATCTTGTCCGGCGAACCACCAAATGGCGAGGATTAGTAAGTAATACAACCACCAACGATTAGGGAGTTGCTTACGCCATTCTATGATGAGCATGACGAGTATTGCCAATAGTGTTGCTACTAACTGCAGCATATTCTCTACATAAGGCGCACTCAATATTGATCTGTCGCAAATAGCGAGCATATACTCGCCACAAGCACCTATCGATGGAGCACGGAATATGATCCAACCGATTACTACCAATACAAATGTTAACAACATTCTAGGTATTTCTCTATACTGACGTTCATCGTCACAATAGCGACGATTCATGCCGAGTAAGTATAGCGGCACAAACAACAACGCATGATATGCTCCCCATAGCACAAAAGTCCAATTAGCACCATGCCAGAGACCGCTAAGGAGAAAGATAATAAATGTATTACGAATGGCTATCGCTTTCGTATAACGATTTATTATCTTTGGTGTATGGTGTAAGGTGTATGGTGTAGAGGTAGATGTTATAGCTTCGCTAGTTTCATTGAGTTTCGACTTTAGCCTAGCAGGCACTTCAGGCCTGCTTCCACCGAGCGGAATATATACGTAGTCGCGGAACCAGGTTGTTAACGATATATGCCAACGGCGCCAAAACTCTGCTATATCACGAGAGAAATATGGCACATTGAAGTTACGCATCAACTTAATGCCAAACAACTTAGCTGTACCGATAGCTATATCTGAATAACCAGAGAAGTCACCATAGATTTGGAAAGTAAATAAAACAGCTGCCAAAAGCAATGTACTACCCGAATGACTACCAAGGTCTGCAAACACCTGATCTACATAGGTGGCACAGTTGTCTGCTACGACAATCTTCTTGAACAAGCCCCACAAGATCTGGCGCATACCATCTGCTGCTTGCGCATAGTCAAAAGTACGCTTGCGTTGAAACTGAGGCAAGAGGTTAGTCGCTCGCTCAATAGGACCTGCTACCAACTGGGGGAAGAAACTCAAAAAGGCAGTAAATGAAACAATGTCGTGTGTAGGTTCTATTTGCTTGC
>JBGVEC010000013.1:0-3297 GCA_045119815.1 Paludibacteraceae bacterium
CCTACAGAAGAAGAGATAATAGAGAAGACAGCTGAATTACTCCAGAAATAATAAAGTCTTTCTATCGCATTTACAGGCTGCAATATTTGGCTAAGTGACTAAAATTGAGTATCTTTGTATTGAATATAAACACCTTAAATATAATTATGTATGATGGATGTAATCATTGCAATCGGGGTGTTTTACGTAGTCGTTAAACTCCTCAAAGGTGTCTTCGGTGCTTTCTCAAAGACGGATTACCGAAGAGACCGTTAGCATTAAAAATGCTGTTCAACCCTTATGGGTTCTCTCGTATAAATATATGTTTTAATTCTCCCTCATCTTATGCTTTAATAAGGGCGGGAGTTTCCACGTGAGATGCCCTAAAGAGGCAAATCTATACATATTCAAAAGAGCAACAATCAAAGCTACGGACAACGGTCGTAGATGATTCTTGCTCTGAATATATATAGTTTTGCAAAGGGCTAATCGATATTGTCTTGTACTTCTTCAGAAGCATAAGTCTATATCGATAGAAACATGGAAACGGGTTGGGTGTAAGTCTATAAAAGTATCGATATTTAACGAGCAAAAAGAAAGCGGCCGAAGCCGCTATCTATTAGGCTGAAGATATTACTATTTCTTCTTTCCTTTTGCAGAGCCTTTAGGCTTTTCTTCCTTTTCTTGAGCCGGATAGAAAGAAGTGGCAACCATGACGATTCTGTTGTGCTTGACACCCTCTTTGTCGGTCCACTCTTCAGGTTTGAAGTAACCTTCAACTGTGAGCAATGTGCCCTTGGTAAGATTTTCAAATGAATCAGTTTTCTCGTTCTTACGCCATGCTTCCACATTGATGAATGCTGAGATACGGTTTGAATCATCACCGTTTTTCTCTTGACGGCTTACTGCCATTGAGAAACGTGCTACACTTGTGTTGGCAAACTGGCGGATTTCAGCGTCCTTACCTACGAAACCTGTTACTGCGAATGAGTTTTCAATCTTTTTCATAACGAAATGTATTTGAAGTTATTAATCAATTTTTACAATGCATAAATAGTTGGTGCATAAAAGGAATACACCAAGGATTACAGCGTAAATACTCTTTATTTTCACTTCACTGAAATCGGAGACTCGATAAAGGAAGATTTACACTGAAACGCCATTGGTTAAGTTCCTCAAGAACGATCCTTGTTGCATACTAACTTCGCAGTGGAAAAATGATGATGACTTCTTAAAAGACAGGGCGGAAAAAGTTGATGTAACACATCGCATAGGTTTGTATAGGACACTGTAAATCCTGTTTGCCGATAGTAGTACGTTTCGTGCAATCAAGCCATGAGAACAACTGTTTGAAAACCGTGGCATTGTTATGTGAAAGCTGTAAGATGGAAAATCATTAAAAATGCCAAGAGCACATAGAGTGGAGTCGGATTAAAAGCCGAAACGCCACAAGAGAGTATCAAGCACAGAATCATGGTAAGCCATTTATTGGCTCAAGATGGAAGATGCCCATAGGCTTGCAATGGAAGAAGTGTTATACTCTAATAGATTGTCGACAAGGCCGGTATTGCGAGTCAATTCATATAAAAGGAGCAAACAGTATAATATAGAAATAAATAATTATATAGTTATATAAGTATATAATTATACAAACAGATCTTACTATGAATTAGATTTGTATAGTAAGTATCTCGTTGATGTTAGTCAAATAGTTCTGACTACGGTGTTCGCATTTCACTTTCCATTTCTGTTCCTTGTCCCCTTCAGCCAGCAGTTTTATTGTCTTCAAACCATACCGATGGTTTATTACATCGATAGCTTTCATTAAGTCAGAACGCTCCTTCCGATTGTGAATCGGATCGAACAGATTCATCTGAAGCATGGACATGCTGACGATATCACCTACGATGACTCCTGATTTCTTGTACTGGATGCCAGGACGGTAGATTTGTTTCAACAATTTCAATGCAGCACTCGTAATCTCAAGTGTATCGGAGGTGGGTGTTATAAAAGTATAAGTGGCAGAATTTCCATATTGGGGCAGATCCTCTCTAAACCGATTGCTACAGATGAAGACGGTAACGGAGCGTGCTCCAGCGTTCTGACCACGAAGTTTGTTGGCACAACTGCTGGCAAACGAAGCTACGGATGCCTTGAGGGATGGTAAGTCTGAAACCATTTCACCAAAGCTTCGGCTAGTACAAATGGTTTGGTTCTGAACAACCTCGGATGTATCTATACAAGGGGTACCATTCAGCTCAAGCCAAGTCTGTATGCCTGGTTTATGAAAATTGGAGCGAACCCACGATTCGCTTTTGTTGGCAAATTCAAGAGGCGTGGATACTCCCAAATAGTTCAACTTACTTAAAGTTTGTCGGCCGATGCCCCATATATCTGCCAAATCAAAGAGGGATAGAGCCTTTATCCGTTTCTCTTCGCTATCAATCATGCAAACGCTATGGTAGCCATCGTATTTTTTGGCGAATTTATTAGCGACTTTAGCCAGTGTCTTGGTAGGTGCTATGCCAGCACTTACTGGGATATCTGTCCAAAGCTTTATCCTGTCTGCCACGCCTCGCATCAAGTCCACCAGATCGAAATGGCTTTCATAGCCTTTGAGGTTACAAAAGCTTTCATCGATACTGTAGTTCTCTACGTGATGAATGGACTTGCGGAGAATGTTGGTTACTCGCTTGCTCATGGCTGCATAAAGCTGCATATTGGTAGAGAAAATAGTAACGCCATGCTTACGGACAATATCCTGCACCTTGAAAATGGGATCGCCACGATGAAGGCCGAGTTTCTTTGCTTCGGGAGTGAGTGCAACAATGCAACCGTCATTGTTCGAGAGAACACAGACGGGCTTACCCTCCAGTCCAGGATGAAAAACCTTTTCTACCGAACAGAAGAAGCTGTTGCAATCCACCAAGGCATACATATCAATGACGGGGTTTGTGGATGATATAGGTGACTGTTCCCCAAATGGAGAATCGGTCATCGGGAGTAACCTTTATTTCCGGAAAGTCGGGATTGGCTGGTATAAGCCATCCGAAGCCATCACTCTTGACGAAACGCTTCAATGTGTAATCACCGTTAAACTCGCAAACAGCGACCTGACTTTCGGATGGATTGCGGTTGCTCTTATCAACTATGACAATGTCACCAGAATGTATACCTGCATCGATCATTGAATATCCTTCCACACGGATAAGATAGCATGATTCGGGATTGGGACATAGCATCTTCAGCAGTTCGATGTCTTGAGCCTTCTCGTCATTATCCAATGGAATCGGAAAACCTGCAACAATGCCAATGTCA
>JBGVEC010000014.1:0-60146 GCA_045119815.1 Paludibacteraceae bacterium
CAAATAATCACCAAAATAGTCGATTTTTTCTATCGACCCTTTAGTAAATACATTCCCCAGCAGCTATTTCGCTATGCTGCTTGTGGTGGTGGTAATATGGTGTTGGATTGGGTATTGTATTTCTTGATATACAATTTTGTGATAGGCCATGAGTTGGTATATATTACCCTGCCTTTCAGTTCTCAAATTTGCCTCTCTCCTCATATTCTAACTTTTCTTATTGTCTTTCCAGTCACGTTATTTACAGGCTTTTGGCTCAATCGTAATATTACTTTTACTCAATCTTCTTTGCGTGGGTATAAACAATTGTGGAGATATATTTTGATTGTTGCTTTGAATCTGCTAGTCAATTACTTAGGTCTCAAACTTTGTGTAGATATATTAAGTTTTTACCCAACCCCATCCAAGATGCTGATTACGCTTGTGACTGTCGCAATTAGTTTCTTTGGACAAAAATATTTTTCCTTTAAATAATCATGTCACGCACTCGTAAGATAATCAACGATCCTGTTTTTGGATTTCTCAATATCCCTGATGGTGTACTTTTCACTATTCTTCAGCATCCTTACATGCAGCGTCTGAATCGTATCCGCCAGTTAGGACTGAGTTTTTTTGTGTATCCAGGGGCTATGCACAGCCGCTTTCTCCATTCCTTGGGCGCTATGCATCTTATGCATGAAGCCATCACTTCACTTCGTGAAAAAGGGGTAGATATTACAGATAACGAGGCTACAGCTGCCATGGCGGCTATCTTGTTGCATGATGTGGGACATGGTCCTTTTTCGCATGTTTTTGAGGAGGCAGGAATGTTACCTAAAGGGATGTCGCATGAGGATATTAGTCTGATGATGATGTACGAGATTAGAGATTGGTTCTCTTCTAGCCTTATTGCTTTGCCAAAAGAGCGAGCGGAGGCGTCAGCTATCATGAATTTGGCTATCCGTATTTTCAAAGATGAATATGAGAAGCATTTCCTCCACCAACTCATTTCTTCGCAACTAGATGTAGATCGTTTGGACTACCTCTGCCGTGACTCCTTCTTCTGCGGAGTAACCGAAGGTAGTGTGGCTAGTGCACGCATACTCAAGATGATGAACGTCAAGGATGGTCGTTTGGTGGTGGAAGCTAAGGGTATCTATTCGGTAGAGAAATTCCTCGTTGCCCGCCGATTGATGTATTGGCAAGTATATCTCCATCATACCAGCGTGGCTGCCGAACAACTGCTCATTAAGATTCTCACCCGTGCTAAACAACTCATTCATAACGGAGTAGAACTATTTGCGTCGCCAGCGTTGAAGTATTTCTTACAGGGAAATACAAATACTAAAGATCTACTCAAGTGGTATGCAGCATTGGATGATTCGGACTTGTTGTCGGCTATTAAGGTATGGAGCAATAGTGGAGACAAAGTGCTGAATGTCTTGTGTGAGTGTTTTAGCAATCGTCAGCTGTTCAAAGGTAAATTATTGTCTTCATCGCTCACAGAAGAAGAACACGAAGCGTTACGCAATGATTATGTTGCGCGTTTTGGTGTGAGCAAAGAGGAGGCGGAGTACTTCTTTGTAGAACATGTCTCTACCTCAAATACCTATAGCGAGAAAGGCGAGGCTATTGATATTCTCTACAAAGATGGTTCAGTACGCAATATTGCCGAAGCGTCAGAGATGCTAAATATGGAAACTCTCACCTATAAACCTCAAAAACGTTACCTATTCACATTAAATCCTTAAAACATCATATGAAGTTTTCCGCTCAACAAATAGCCGCACTTCTTGGCGGTAAAATAACAGGCGATGCGAATCGCCAAGTTTGGGATGTAGGCGCTATCGAAACAGCCAAAGAGGGACAACTCACTTTCCTCTGCGATGCCAAGTACCTTCCTCATTTGCCCCAAACAGGTGCTAGTGTGGTACTTATGACCGATTCCATCGAGTTCACAGGCGAGACACAAGCCACCCTTATCCGCGTGGAGAATGCTCGCGCTGCCATGGGCCAACTGCTTGCTCTCGTAGCGAAAGCCATAAACCCTGCCAAACAAGGTATTGAGCAACCTTGTTTCATAAGTGAGGGTATTACCATACCCGAAGATGCCTATATTGGTGCCTTTGCATATATCGGTAAGAATGTCCAATTGGGTAAAGGTGTGCAGATTTACCCTCATACGTATATAGGTGATAATGTGCATATTGGCGATAATACTATCCTTTATTCGGGCGTGAAAATCTATTACAATTGTGTTGTGGGTCAGGACTGTATCTTACATGCAGGTGTAGTCGTAGGTAGCGATGGATTTGGCTTTGAACCTGACACAAAAGGTGTGAACCAAAAACTCCCTCAAATTGGCAATGTCATCATTGAGGATGACGTGGAGATTGGGGCCAACACTACCGTCGATCGTGCCATGATGGGCTCTACCATTATTCGCCGCAATACTAAGATTGACAACCTTGTGCAAGTGGCACATAATGTGGAGGTTGGCGAAAGTACATTCCTCTGTGCTCAAGTGGGTATTGCGGGCTCAACGAAGGTGGGTGCGCATTGTATCTTGGCTGGACAAGTGGGTGTAGCAGGTCATATTGAGATTACGGATAATTGTGTGTTTGGTGCACAATCGGGTATTGCGGGTAGTGTTCGCAAGGCGGGTATGTACCAAGGTTCGCCTGCTATTGATGCTATGAACTGGCGCCGTAGTAGTGTGGGCTTCAAGCAACTTCCTGACATCATGAAACGCCTCCAAGAACTGGAGAAGAAATAAAACCTTACCTTATCTTTTACGGGTTCATGACGGGTTCATACTATGGGTTAGTATGAGATTTAAGTTCTTTTGTTTTGCTATTTATTAGGTGTTTGGTAGCGTATGTAGGTTATGACTATTTTACAATAAATCGTATAAAATCTTGCAAGTTTGCATTTTTTTTCGTACCTTTGCAGCGAATTTCATACTATATTGGTATAGTATGCGCTAAATCAAAGTAAAAGAATGAAACAACATACATTGAAAGCACCTTTTTCCCTTGAAGGAAAAGGACTACATACTGGATTACATATTCACGCTACTTTTCTTCCTGCAGAGGAAAATACTGGCGTGCGTATTTGTCGCACCGACCTCGAAGGATCTCCGACCTACGAAGCTGTTGCTGACTATGTGACCGCCACAGAACGTGGTACCGTATTGGAGCGTGGGGCATGGAAAGTATCTACTGTGGAGCATGCGCTATCTGCTCTCTATGCTATGGGAGTGGATAACTGTCTCATTGAGATAAATGGACCAGAGATGCCTATCCTTGATGGTAGCGCAAAATACTATATCAACTCCATCGAAGAAGTAGGCTTACAAGAGCAAGAGGCAGAACAAAAACTGTTCGTTGTCACAGATCCAATCGAGTATATCTCCGAGCGCGGCAATAAGATGATTATTCAGCCTTGTGACCACTATGAGGCAGGCGTAACAATCTCCTATGATAATAGTGGTATATTGAGTGAGCAAAGTGCCGAGATTCACGATCTTGCCGATTATAAACGTGAACTATCCGCTGCGCGAACTTTTTGCTTTGTGCGCGAGATAGAGCCATTGCTCCGCATGGGACTTATCAAAGGAGGGGACTTGCAGAATGCGCTTGTGATATATGAGACACCTATGTCACAAGAGGGATTGGATTATATGACCGAAAAATTGGGTCAGCCACGCTTGGATGCAAGTAAGTTGGGATATCTCAGTCCGCTGAACTATCCCAATGAACCTGCGCGACACAAGTTGTTGGATTTGATAGGTGATATATCGCTCGTAGGTTATCGTATTCAAGGTAAAATTGCTGCGCTGCGACCTGGACATACATTTAATACACAATGTGCAAAACAATTAAGAAATAAAATTTTAGCGAATATATAGTATGAATTACATTCATCCTGAAGCAAAACTTCATCCAAGCGTAACTGTTGGGCATTTCTCTTGTATCCACGAGGATGTAGAGATAGGCGAAGGTACAGTTATTGATAACAATGTGACTATCTATAGCGGTACACGTATTGGTAAAAACTGCCATATCTACTCTGGTGCTGTGATAGGTGGCGATCCACAAGACTTGAAATACAAAGGCGAAAAGACATACGCTATCATAGGTGATAACACTACCATTCGTGAGTTTGCAACTATCCATCGCGGTACAGCTAGCAAAGGCCAAACCGTTGTAGGAAAACATTGCCTTATCATGGCATATTGCCATATTGCACACGACTGCATATTGCACGATCATATCATCATGTCCAATGCTACTCAGCTCGCAGGAGAAGTGGTAGTAGATGATTGGGCTATCATTGGTGGCGGAAGTTTAGTGCATCAGTTCTCTCATATAGGTGCGCACGTAATGATTCAAGGTGGCTCAAAAATAAATAAAGATATACCTCCATATGTGATTGTAGCGCGTGAGCCTATATCTTACTGTGGTATTAACTCTGTTGGACTCAATCGCCGTAACTTCACTCAAGAACAGATTACAGCGATTCAAAATGTATATCGCCTAGTATATCTCTCTGGTTTGAATGTGAGCCAATCTGTGGAGCAAATAGAAAATACCTTACCACAAAGCGCAGAACGTGACCTTATCTTGGATTTCATTAAAGGTTCACCACGAGGTATCGTCCGCGGATATAATTAATTTCGAATTAAGAATTTTGAATTAAGATACAATGGAACTAGAAGAAAGAAGTCTCAATTTTATTGAGCAAATCGTAGAAAAAGATTTACAAGAAGGTAAGAACGACGGACGTATTCAGACGCGTTTTCCGCCAGAGCCAAATGGCTATTTGCATATTGGTCACGTCAAAGCTATCTGTATGGACTTCGGTATTGCTGAGAAATACAATGGTGTGTGTAACCTTCGTTTTGATGATACCAACCCTGTTAAAGAAGATGTAGAGTATGTTGACTCAATCCAACAAGACATCGCTTGGTTGGGATTCAAGTGGGGTAATATCTATTACGCTTCTGACTATTTCCAACAACTCTATGACCTCGCTATTGAGTTTATAAAGCAAGGTAAAGCATATATCGACGAGCAAACCGCCGAGCAGATTGCTGAGCAAAAAGGTACACCTACCGAACCTGGTGTAGCTTCTCCATATCGTGATCGTCCTATCGACGAGAACCTTCGTCTGTTCCAAGCTATGCAAAATGGCGAGATTGAGGATGGTAAGATGGTACTCCGCGCGAAGATTGACATGGCTAATCCTAACATGCACTTCCGTGATCCTATCATGTATCGTATCATTACTACCCATCCTCACCATCGCACTGGTCGCACATGGAATGTGTATCCTATGTACGACTTCGCACATGGTCAATCCGACTACTTTGAGGGCGTGACACACTCCATTTGTACATTGGAGTTCGTGGTACACCGTCCTCTCTATGACTACTATATCGACCAATTCATCACAGGCGACTATCGTCCACGCCAATATGAATTCAACCGCCTGAATATCACCTACACCGTGATGTCTAAGCGCAAGATGTTGCAATTGGTGAAAGAAGGCCTTGTAAGCGGTTGGGACGACCCTCGTATGCCTACCGTATGCGGTCTCCGCCGCCGTGGTTATACCCCAGAGGCCATCCGTGCGTTCATTGATAAGATTGGTTACACCAAAGTAGAGGGTATGATTGACCTCGGATTGTTGGAACACACCGTGCGTGAAACACTTAAAGAGACTGCACCACGTGTATGCGCTATCTTCGATCCTGTGAAGTTGGTTATCACTAACTACGAGGGCGAGGGTGAGACTATCGTAGCAGAGAATATCGACGGACATCCAGAATTGGGTACTCGAGAGATGAAGTTTGCTAAAGAGCTTTATATTGAGCGTGGTGACTTCCAAGAGGAAGGCGACAAGAAGTTCTTCCGCCTCAGTCCTGGTGGTCGTGAGGTACGACTCAAGGCTGCTTATATCATCCAAGCTACTGGTTGTGAGAAGGATGCTGAAGGTAATATCACTACCGTATATGCAACCTATGATCCAGACTCTAAGTCTGGTACAGAGGGTGGTAATCGCAAGACTAAATCGACCATCAACTGGGTAGAGTGCGACTCTTGCCTTGATGCTGAAGTTCGCTTGTACGATCGTCTCTTCGCTTGTGAAAACCCATCAGCTGAGGAGGGTGACTTCCGCGACTTGCTGAATCCTGATAGCTTGAAAGTAGTGAACTGCAAGATTGAGGGCGCTTTGAAAGCCGAAATGCACACTCCAGAGGTTGTGGATGGTATTGCCAAGTGCAATAATTACCAATTCCTCAAGCATGGCTACTTCGTAGTGGATCCTGACACAACTAGCGAGAAGCTTGTCTTCAACCGCACTGCATCACTCAAGGATAATTGGCAGAAATAGTTTAGAGAACGGCACTACGTGCCTACAGAACGCCATCTGGGATACAGTTTAGAGGCGATGAATATACGAACTCAAAATGGAAAACAATATGTTCTATGTGCGTGGAGGCGACGATTTGTTCGTCTCACGCCAGAGGAATTAGTGCGACAGACTATCCTGCAACTATTGGTGGACGAGTATGAATATCCACATAACTTAATTGCCGTTGAAGTGCCCATAACTGTAGCAGGAACATCTAAACGGTGTGATGCTATCGTCTATAACCAACATATGCAACCATTGCTAGTTATTGAGTTCAAGGCACCTACTGTATCACTTACACAAGAAGTGTTGGACCAAGCAGCAGTGTATAATTATCGATTAAATGTACCTTTTCTGATGATTTGTAATGGAGTTAATTCTATTGTAGCAAATATTCAAGATAAGCGGTATACACCATTAGATCATATTCCAACCTATCAGCAGTTATTAGAATAATAAAATTGTATGGAAGTGATAATTGAATTACATGATGCATTGGATACCGCCACATTTTATGGCGTAAACAACATTAATATCCTTTGTCTAAAGAACCAGCACCCTGATGTGCGGGTTGTGGCACGTGGCTATCAGGTGAAGGTCATAGGCTCTGAGCCGGCTATCACACGCTTTGAGCAAAACCTTCGTAAGTGCGAGAATTTCTGTATTAAAAACAACACTCTGAACGAGCAACAAATTCTTCAGCTTCTGCATGGAGAGCAACCAAATGAGTTCTTACAAGATAATCTTATTCTGCATGGTGTAAATGGCAAGTCTATTGTTGCACGCAGTGCTAACCAACAGTTGCTAGTGGACGCCTATGACGAGAATGATTTACTTTTTGCTATAGGTCCTGCAGGTAGTGGAAAGACATATACCGCAATCGCATTGGCAGTACGAGCTTTGAAGAATCGTGAAGTGAAACGTATTATCCTATCTCGTCCTGCGGTAGAAGCTGGTGAAAAACTAGGTTTTCTTCCAGGCGATATGAAAGAGAAGATTGATCCTTACCTTCAGCCCCTCTATGATGCGTTGCAAGATATGATTCCTGGTGCGAAACTGAATGAATACATGGAACGTGGTGTAATTCAAATTGCACCATTGGCTTTCATGCGCGGGCGCACGCTCGCGGACGCGATCGTTATATTAGATGAGGCACAAAACACTACAACAGCCCAATTGAAGATGTTTCTAACACGTTTGGGTGTGCATGGAAAAATGATTGTCACAGGTGACTTAACACAGATAGATTTACCTGCTACTCAAAAATCAGGTTTGAAGGATGCCATAGAGCGTTTGAAAAATATTCGCGGTATAGCTATGGTCGAGTTTACGCAGAAAGATATTGTTCGTCATCATTTAGTACAACGTATCGTGGATGCATATGCTTCTCATTCGAAGAGCGAAGAGTAAATATAAAAAAGAGTCACAATCTAAGGTTGTAACTCTTTTTTTATAAAAGTTCTACAAGTTTTAGGGGTTAGAAGTATTTCACTTCGTTACCTGTAATGCTAGTAAGTAGATTGTTAGCTAAACGACTAGCACCAAAACGGAATGACTCGTTATTGAGCCATTCTTCGCCCAATATCTCTTTGACTAACGTATAGTGTTGTACCGCCTCAGCAGTCGTACTTACTCCACCAGCAGGTTTGTAGCAAACCTTTTCGCCAGTTTTCTCTTTCCATGCTTTGATCGCTTGGCACATCACATAAGTTGCCTCTGGAGTTGCATTAACAGGCACTTTGCCAGTAGAAGTCTTGATAAAGTCTGCACCTGCTGCCATAGCAAGGATAGAAGCCTTATAGATATTCTCTGCGGTCTTCAATGCACCTGTTTCTAAGATGACTTTGAGATGCGCATCTTGGATAGCAGCTTTGACCTCAGAGATCTCATCAAATACCTCTTGATAATTACCCTCTAAGAACTTACCAATAGAAATCACAATATCTATCTCTGTAGCACCCGCAGCAACTGCCATTGCAGACTCTGCGACCTTGATTTCTATAAATGTTTGTGATGCAGGGAAACCTGCAGCTACGGCAGCAATACCAATAGGCTCAGTAAGCGTATCTGCTGCGGTTTGCACCAATGCAGGATACACACACATCGCTGCTACATTAGGAATCTCAGGAAAATGATCCTCAAACTCATTAACAGCTTGTGCCATCTTCTCTACCTTTTCGGTAGTATCTTCGCCATTGAGAGTGGTGAGATCAATGCTATGCAAGCATTGTTTCCAAACCTCTATATTATTGTTTTCGTCAAAATGTTTTGCAAGTATATCTGCTGCTGCCTCTTTAACTGCCTCGTCGGATAGGGTCCAAGGATATTCAGCAAAAAGTTTTTCAAATTTATCCATAGTTGTATATTAGTTTATTCTACCTATGATTGTATCGTTTCCTTTTACGTGTTCGCCAACTTGTACAAAAATCTCTGTATTAAGTGGCAAATAAAGATCCACTCGTGAACCAAATTTGATAAATCCGAAGTGCTCGTTACGGTGTGCTTTACCTCCTGCTTTAGCGTATGTGACAATACGACGAGCCATTGCTCCAGCGATTTGACGAACTGCCAATTGGACTTTACTAGGAGTTTCAATCACCACCAATGAACGTTCGTTTTCGGTACTTGATTTAGGTAACCATGCCCCTTTATGAGAACCATCTTGGTGTTCTGATACAAGCACTGTACCTTCGATTGGATACCAATTGGCATGTACATTAAATGGTGACATGAAGATGCTTACTTGTAAGCGTTTTTCATGGAAATACTCGTTTTCCATGGTTGGCTCAACAACCACAATACGACCGTCAGCAGGAGCAATAAGTAAATTAGGATCTTGTACTTCTAATATACGCATTGGATTACGGAAGAAGTAAGTAACAAATACCAACAGAGCTGCTGACAACAAAATAGTGATAGCTAATAACCAATTAGGAGAGTACAAGTATATTGGTACATTGATTGCAAAAATTAAAAAAGTAAGACAGAAGATAATTCCTCTACCTTCGCGGTGAATACGGTGGTGTCGTTTCTTTTTTCCCATGAGTAATAAATGATTAGTATGTAGTGAATAAAATGGTTTAATTTTAATATTTTATATTGCAGAGCATATCTACAGCCTGATCCAATCCTGCCTGCATTTTCTTATCAATCATCATACGGAACATAGTAGGCATATCGGTTTTGATAGTGATACGCATGCGGGTATCTAGTTCGTCAACTTGCTTAAGTTGAATCCATGCATTAAGCGGGATTGGGATATTTTGTGCTCCGTATTTAATCATCTTGTTTTCCTCTTGATCCACAATTCCAATAGTGACTTTAGGACCTAACCCATCCACTTTGAATCGAATAGAATTACGAGTGATTTCAAGTTCTTTGACTTTATCCTGTGGAATAAAATCTGCAAAACGTTGTAGATTCTCAAGATTAGTCAATACAGCAAATACGTCTGCCGCATTAGCGTTGACTTGACCTATTTTACTTTCGTATTTAATTTCTGCCATATTATTTATTCCACTTTGAAGGTTTGGTCTGCCACTCTTTTATAGTTTGCTCTTCGTGTTGGTTAAGCATACCCATACATGAAGCATGGTGTAATATGGTTTCTAAGTTGGTCAATGCTGTTAGATCAACTCCCAACTTTTCAAGTTTGCGATGAGTCAATGGGAACTCGTAGTCAAAAATAGTTACAATACCCAATACCTTACAACCATTATTGCGGAGTGCCTCAACCACTTTAACGCAATTATTACCCGCATTGACTTGATTCTCTACAATCACCACACTCTGTCTAGGGCGTAAGTCTCCTTCGATTTGATTCTCAAGTCCGTGGTCTTTAGGAGTTGGATGAACATATACAAATGGCAGACTCAATTGCTCTGCGACCAATACACCGTGAGCGATTGCGTTGGTAGCGATACCAGCAATCACATCTGCATCTGGATACAATTCTGCAATTGTACGAGCAAGTTCCAATCG
The DNA here is from genome assembly GCA_045119815.1 of Paludibacteraceae bacterium. Taxonomy (GTDB): domain Bacteria; phylum Bacteroidota; class Bacteroidia; order Bacteroidales; family Paludibacteraceae; genus Colicola. Next base: position 10,381 of record JBGVEC010000014.1, read on the forward strand.
AATAAAATCCCTCATTTTAGGATATGACAAAACTTTTCGATCGTCACAATACATAGGAGCTAACCAACCGTTAGCCCACTTGAATGGGTTATTTAATTGGAATTTAAATGCCTTGAGTTGCAATAGTTTCAAGGCAGTCATATTTTGTAAAATACTCATTTTACTTCAGTAGTTTAGTGTTTAGCTTAAAAGTTAAGTAAAATTTCGGGCAAAGGTACTGCTTTTTTTATGAAAAAACAAATAAATTTGTTATTTTACCTCTTTTTTTTGCTCATAGTACGTAATTTGTCTGCTTGCTACTTGTTGCATTTGCTCAATACGTTTAATATCCTTCATGAGCCAACCCAGTTGGTAGGTTTGTGAAAGGGCTTCTTTTTCTTTATCATTGAGATAATACACCCAATTGTTATAGGGTTTACTTCCGATACCTTCTACGCGAATTTTTGATTGCATATGAGCGCTAACAAAATTGAGCAGAGCTAGTGCTTGTTCGTTCTCTAAGGTCATTATTTCATGATGACCTTCCACCTGAAAATAGTGATTACTTCCAGAGAATTGCTGTTGCTCTCCATTAGATTGTAACACAAGTGTTTGTTGCGCTACTGCCTTATTGCCGTAGTAGTAACTCTTGACTATTGTTTCGCGGTCATCTCGCACATAAGCTTGAAGAAAATTACGCGATGTGTTGCTGTTGGTGGAGAGTATACGGTGTACGTATCGCCCATGTTGCTCGTAGTTATCATTCTTTTCGTAACGAAACTGTTTGATAAGTTTATCTGCTTGCTCCAATAGTGGAGGCAAAAGTGTATCGGTGTAAGCCAATGTGCTTTGTGCTTCCAGATAGGTAATTGAATCAGAAAGTGCTTTGGCTAGTCGACGTTGCTCCACTTGACGAGGGTAAGTACTATGGAGTGAGTCTAATACCAACATAGCTTGTCTCCATGATCCATTATCAACCAATGTTTGAGCTTGAGAAAGCAACTGATTGGCTGATTGTTCTGGACTCGGTTGGCATGCAACTATCATAAGTCCTATTAAAAAAGTATAAAGTAAGTTTTTGTTCATAAAATGTGTGATTTTGAGGATTAAAAACGATGCAAAGGTAATAATAAATATTGAAAAATCAAAAAAATACAAAAAAAATATGGATAAATTTGCCTGTTTGTAAATATTTTTGTACCTTTGCAGCCGATATACTGTGCTTATTGCACACTTTTTGTACTATCGATGAGTAGAAACAAATAAAATTAACAAATATAATGAGTATGAAAAAAACATTGAAACTTTTTGCGTCAGTAATGGCATTTGCTATTCTGACTTCATGTGGTGCCCCAACTCAACCTCAGAGTGTAAAGGCAAACCCAGATCTATTGGTAGTTGTTGGCAACAAAGTTGATGCTGACATTACAGGTACATTCCCTGTAAAATCTTTCGCTAAGAAAGCAGTAATGACTGTTACCCCTGTATTGGTATATGAGGGTGGTGAGGCTGTTGGCCAGTCATACACTTTTGTAGGTGAGAAAGCTAAAGAGAATGGTACCGTAGTTTCTTACAAAGAAGGTGGTAACTTCACTATCAAAGCTTCGTTTGATTATGTTCCTGCAATGGCAAAATCTGAATTGGTACTTCGCTATACTTATGTAAACGGTAAGAAGACCATTGAGATTCCTGTTCAAAAAGTAGCTGATGGTGTTGTTTCTACTGCTAAATTGGCAGTTGCTAAGGATGTGAAGACTCAAGTTACTGCTGACAAATTCCAACGCATTATTCAAGAGGTACAAGAGGCTGATATTCACTTCTTGATCCAACAAACTACTCTTCGTAACTCTGAGTTGAAATCTCAAGAGTTGAAAGACTTGCAAGCAGCTATCAAGGACGCTGATACTACTGCTAACAAAGCTATCAACAAATTGGAGGTTGCAGGTTATGCTTCTCCAGATGGTGAGCAAGGTTTGAATGAGAAATTGGCTGATGCACGTCAAGCAAAATCTCAAAAATATTTGGCTAAACAACTCAAGAAAGCCAAAGTGGATGCTACTATTGAATCTAATGTAACTGCAGAGGACTGGGCTGGTTTCCAAGAGGCAATGGAGAAGAGCAATATCCAAGACAAAGAGTTGGTTTTGCGTGTGTTGAGCATGTATGCTGACCCAGAGGAGCGTGAGGCACAAATCAAAAACCTCAGCGCAGTATTCAAAACTATTGCTGATGAGGTATTGCCAGCTCTTCGTCGTAGCCGTTTGATTTTGACTACTGATTTGATTGGTAAATCTGATGAGGAGATTGCAACTTTGGCTAAGAATGATGCAGCAGCTTTGAACGTAGAGGAATTGCTCTATGCTGCTACACTCACAGCGAATGCGAACGAGAAATTAGCTATCTACAAGAAAGTGACAGAGCTCTACGCTAATGACTATCGTGGTTACAACAACTTGGGTATCGTTTACTTTGGTCAAGGTAACGTGGCAGAGGCTCGTCGTTGCTATGCTAAGGCTTTGCAATTGGATGCTGCAAATGCTGATGTAAACTACAATGCAGGTATCGCTGCTATGGCTGAAGGTGACTTGGCAAAAGCAGAGGAGTATTTGGGCAAAGCAGCTGGCACAGCAGGTGACTTGAATGCTGCGATGGGTACACTCTATACTATGAAGGGTGACTACGCTGCTGCTAAGAACGCATACGGTAATTCTGCAAGCAACAATGCTGCTGTACAACAAATCTTGAACGAGGATTATGCAGCTGCTCTTCAAACATTGGCTAAGGTTGAGAAACCAAATGCTACTACTGCATATTTGACAGCTGTAGTTGGTGCTCGCCAAAACAATCGCAACGCAGTATATGAGAACCTCGCATTGGCTATTGAGCGTGATGCACAATTGAAGGCTAAAGCTCAAAAGGATATCGAGTTTGCTAAGTTTGCTGCAGACGAGAAGTTCCAAGCTATCGTTAAATAATGTCGATACTTTTTCCAAAAGTACCAAAACCACGTGGGTGGGACTATCGCCCCATTTACTACGATAAAGAAAAGGAGGCGCGCAAGGATAAACTTGCGCGTCTTCATCGTGGTTCGTTTCGTGAAGCTCACGAATTAAACACCCACAAAAGACAAAACAATAACCAACGCAAATCCAAACTTGCTTTTTGGATTGCGTTGCTATTGTTACTCATTTTTGCCTTTAACTACCTACTATGAATGATATTGTTCATCTCTTACCAGATAGCGTTGCCAACCAGATTGCAGCTGGCGAGGTGATTCAACGCCCTGCTTCTTGTCTCAAAGAGTTGGTTGAGAACTCACTAGATGCAGGAGCTTCGCACATTCGTATCATTGTGCGTGATGCGGGTCGTACCCTCCTTCAGGTAATAGATGATGGCAAAGGCATGAGCCCAACGGATGCACGTATGGCTTTTGAGCGTCATGCTACTTCTAAAATTTCCCAGGCTTCTGATTTATTTCAATTAAGAACGATGGGCTTTCGAGGGGAAGCTCTTGCTAGTATATGCGCCATTGCACAGGTAGAAATGCAAACACGCCGCAATGAAGATGAAATAGGTACGCGTGTTGAGATTGCCGGTTCACAAGTACTAGCACAAGAAATGGTGCAATGTCCTGTAGGAACGAATATTCGAGTGAAGAATATTTTCTATAATGTTCCTGCAAGACGTAAATTCTTGAAGACGGATCAAACAGAATTACGAAACCTACTCACAGAGTATCATCGTATAACACTTGTTAATCCGCAAGTGCAGTTCACATTTGTTAGTAATGATGAGATTTTGTCGGAATTAACCCCTAGTACCCAAAAACAACGCATTGAAGCTGTTTTTGGACATTCATCCAAACCTTATACTAGTCATTTAGTAGATGTATCTACACAGACCGAATTGGTCAATATTTCTGGCTTTATTGGTAAACCAGAGACTGTAGGCAAGAATAGCCAACAATATATGTTCGTCAATGGACGATATATGCGTCATGCTTATTTTCATAAAGCTATTATGACGGCGTATTCAGGACTACTGCTTCCTGAACATTCGCCTTCGTATTTTTTATATTTTGATATTCATCCCGATGCAATTGATGTGAATATCCACCCCACTAAGACTGAAATCAAGTTTGCTGACGAGCAAGCTATTTTCCAAATATTATTAGCAGCAACCAAGGAGGCGTTAGGTAAGTTCAATGTGGCTCCGTCCTTGGATTTTAGCACTACTACCCAATTAGATATCCCTACTATTCCAATAGGAGCTGTGCCTATTGCTGCACCAACATTACAAGTGGATCCTAGTTATAATCCTTTCAAAGCCCACACATCCCGTAGCGGGGTGTCCTCGGGATGGGAACAACTATATCCTACAACAATAGAGGCGGGTAATCGGGTTTCAAATATGAGCGAATTAGAGACCATATTATTTGATACTCCTTCTATTGCAGAAACGACTCCTCTTGTCCAATGTAACAATAACTATATTTTAGCGCCGACAGACCAAGGATTGATGTTGATTCATCAGCATCGCGCGCACGTAGCTATATTATATAAGGAGTTAAGAGAACAACTCTCACATTCGCAAACTGTAACCCAGCCATTGCTTTTCCCAGAAGTAATCGAACTGATTGAAAAAGACCTTGAGACCCTACAATCGCTATTGTCCGATCTAGAGAAACTCGGATTTGTGCTTGAGCAATTCTCTCCCCTAGCTTATACTATCAGTGGTGTGCCTGCGTTACTAGGGCAAAAGAATCCTGTGGAAACACTTTTGCAGGTTATTCATGATGTACAGGATACTGAACACTCCCTGCATGACCAGTGGCAGGAAACGATGACACTATGTTTGGCTAAGCAAATGGCGATACCTCAAGGTAAACCCCTGACAGAAGTAGAAATGCGGGATTTGGTTAACCGATTTATGGCGAACAACCCTTCTCGTCATTTACCTAATGGACAAACTATTTTATCTATAATTACTTATGATGATCTACAAAAGCGTTTTTAGATACCTATTAGTATGCCTAATTGGAATAATGATGTCGGCATGTCATGGTTGTCAAGAGAAAACGATAATTATCTTGCACACCAATGATACGCACTCTCAAATAGAACCTCTAGAGGAAGGCAAACGCGATGAGTTTTGTGGCGGATATGCTAGAAGAATGGGGTACATTCAACAAATGCGCAACGAGCATCCAGATTTGATTGTGTTAGATGCTGGCGATTTTAGCCAAGGTACACCTTATTATAATTTTTATCATGGTCGAGTGGAGATTGATGCCATGAATCGTATGCAGTATGATGCAATCACTTTGGGCAATCACGAATTTGATTATGGAGTAGATACTCTGGCTGCGGTATTACAATTAGCTCATTTTCCTATCGTATGTGCTAATTATGATGTGACTGGGACTCCATTAGAGGGACTGGTTGTACCTTATACGGTCATCAAACGTTCTGGGCTGCGAATTGGTGTCTTTGGAATAGGTGTTAATCCCAAGGGGTTGATTGCAGAGAAGAATTTTGCTCCTCTTCAATACATGGATCCTGTTGCTAGTGCTCAGCAGGTAGCCAATGTACTTCGTGATGAAGAAAAGTGTGATGCAGTAATTTGTTTGAGTCACCAAGGAACGCATCCTATGCTAGGGGGAAATATCTCAGATATGGAATTAGCAGAAAAAACCCAAAATATAGATGTAATTATTGGTGCACATACTCATAAAATAGTCGAAAATCTATACGTTAAAAATTTACATGGGGATTCTGTTTTATTAACTCAAACAGGCAAAGCAGGGGCTAGAATTGGTGAAATTTTGCTTGAAATAGGGGAATAAATGCTCATTTTGGTCGAAAAATTTGCATATTCCAAAAAAAAGTAGTTACTTTGCAGTCGATTTTGAAATTCGAAAAAGAATAATACTAAAATACTAACTAATTAATTACAAATTATTATGTCAGCTATTGAATCAAAAGTTAAAGCAATTATCGTTGATAAATTGGGCGTTGAAGAATCACAAGTTACTCCAGAGGCTAGCTTCACAGCAGACCTCAATGCAGACTCTCTCGACACCGTAGAGTTGATCATGGAATTTGAGAAAGAATTTGGTATCTCTATTCCAGATGAGGATACAACCAAAATCAACACAGTACAAGACGTTATTGCTTACATTGAGAAACTTCAAGCATAAGTTTGTAGTAGAATTCTAACATTGACGAGTTTGTAGGTTATTCCTACAGACTCGTTCGGTATATTTGTATATGGAATTAAAACGCGTAGTTGTTACTGGAATCGGAATGGTAACACCTTTGGGAAATGATGTTACCACGACATGGGAAAACCTTCTAGCGGCAAAAAGCGGAGCGGGTGATATCACACATTTCGATGCATCCAAATTCAAGACTCAGTTCGCATGCGAGGTGAAAAATCTTGATGTATCGTCCTTATTTGATCCTAAAGAGCTTCGTCGTTACGATCGCTATATTCACCTAGCTATTCACTCTGCAGAACAAGCCATTCAAGATGCAGGTATATGTGTTGAGAACGAGGATGCATTGCGTTGTGGAGTTATATTTGGTAGTGGTATGGGCGGTATTCATACATTGGATATTAATACTGCAAGTTTTTCTACTGGCGACGGTACACCTCGTTATAGTCCATTCTATATTCCTATGGTTATTACCAATATGGCCGCAGGAATGATGGCTTTGCGTTATGGTTTTCATGGTGTCAATTATGCCACTACTTCTGCTTGCGCTAGTTCGGCACATGCTATAGCCAATGCTTATTACCAGGTGCGTATGGGCTTAGCAGATATTGTGCTCACAGGTGGTAGCGAAGCGGCTGTAGAGTGTTCTGGTATAGGAGGATTCAATGCCCTGCATGCACTTTCTACACGTAATGACTCTCCTCAAACGGCTTGCCGTCCATTCTCTGCTTCACGCGATGGATTTGTCTTAGGCGAGGGAGCGGGGGCTTTGATTCTAGAGGAATACGAACATGCAAAAGCACGTGGAGCAAAAATCTATGCCGAAGTAGTTGGCATAGGATTAACTTCTGATGCTTATCACCTTACTGCTTCTGATCCAGAAGGAAGAGGTGCCGTACAAGCGATGCAACTAGCAATCAATAGCGCAGGTATTAAGGCAGAAGAAGTAGATTATATCAACGCACACGGTACTTCTACTCCATTAGGAGATGTGGCTGAGGTCAAAGCTATTCAGCAAGTATTTGGAGAGCATGCCTATGAGATAAATATCACATCATCCAAATCCATGACAGGGCACCTACTTGGGGCTACAGGTGCTGTTGAAGCAATTATATCGATTCTCTCCATGAAGAATAGTGTGGTTACTCCTACGATTAACCACAAAGAGGACGATAAAGATCCAAATATTGACTATAATTTGAACTTCACATTCAATCAAGCCCAAGAGCGTGAGATACGCTATGCTTTGAGCAACAACTTCGGCTTTGGTGGTCACAACGCATGCCTCTTGTTCAAAAAAATATAAAATTTTAGACTACTCTGCGACGTGAGTCGCGATATATAAATTAACTGTTTTATTTTTTAAGGTATTATGATTACAACTAAAATTGGTGAGAACGCAGGTTTGATCTGGAATGCACTACAAGGTGGTGCTCTCACATTGAAAGCTTTGAAGAAAGCTACAAAATTGAAAAACGATGAACTTTATCTTGCTTTGGGCTGGTTGGCTCGTGAGGGTAAAGTATCTTTCGCTGAGGGTGAGGATTTGACTATCACACTTCTCTAATTACTTTATAAGGCTGACCAACACATGTTGGCAGCCTTATTTAGACCCTAAACTACTGAACGACTAAACTTCTAAACTCCATATAAGATGACTATAGCTATCGTAGGCGCATCAGGCGCCGTAGGACAAGAATTACTCAAGATTCTAGAGGAGCGTCAGTTCCCTGTTTCTCACCTTCGACTTTTCGGTTCTGCACGCAGTGCAGGCTCTACATATACCTTCTGCGGCAAGGAATATACCGTAGAGGAACTCCAACATGGCGATCAATTCAAGGGTATTGATATTGCTTTTGTATCTGCTGGTGGTGGCGTTTCTCGCGACTATGCCGAGGATATCACTCGCCATGGGGCTATCATGATTGACAACTCTTCCGCTTTCCGTATGGATCCTACTGTGCCGTTGGTGGTGCCCGAACTCAATACAGCGGATATTGAGCAAGCGCTTGCTGAGGGAGGAAGACGAATTATCGCCAACCCTAACTGTACTACCATCATCATGGCTGTATGTTTGAAGGCTATAGAGGAACTTTCTCATATTAAACGGGTGCATGTTTCTTCTTATCAATCAGCTTCTGGTGCTGGTGCACAAGCTATGGCTGAATTGGAGGAGCAATACCGTCAAGCGCTCAACGGCGAGGAGGTGAAACACCATAAGTTCGCTTATCAACTTGCGTATAACCTTATCCCTCAGATTGATGTCTTTGGAGATGATGACTATACCAAAGAGGAGTTGAAGATGTACCATGAGACGCGCAAGATTATGCACTCAGATATTGCCGTTTCTGCTACTTGTGTACGTGTGCCATCTCTTCGTGCACATAGTGAGGCTGTATGGGTGGAGACCGAGACGCCACTTACTCCGGAGCAAGTACGCGAGACTATGGCTAAAGCAGAAGGTGTACAAGTGATGGATGATCCAAACGGAAAAGTGAAAAGTGAAAACGGAAAGGTAAACTCTCAATTCCCTTATCCTATGCCATTGTATTTGAGTGGAACAGACGACGTGTATGTAGGTCGTATCCGCAAGGACTTGGCAAATGAGAATGGTATTATTTTCTGGTGTGTAGGCGACCAAATCCGCAAAGGTGCGGCATTGAACGCAGTACAAATCGCCGAGAAGATAATCAAGAAGTAATAGATTCAAGCAAGCGTTATAAGCAACAAAACATAATGCCATTTATGCGATTTTTGCATAAATGGCATTTTTATTTGGTCATATCAAAAAAATGTTGTATATTTGCACCCGCAATTCCACGCCGGGGATGTCTGCACGTCATCGGCTGGGGTAGCAGACATATTTAAAAGGCGTTTATTGCGCTTTGTTCTGATGCTCTGAAATCTCGCAAATTTCAATCATCTTCGGAACTTAGCAACGATAGATGTCCTACGGGATATAGATTATCTCTCATGTGCCTATTTTGGTACCGCATTTGCGTATATGCATATGCGCATGCGCGTACCTTAACTAGAAAATAGCACGGAGGGAGAATGTTTATATTCGGCGTGGGCTTCGCGTTGTCGTTTCAAGATGATGGGCAATGCGAGAGCCTTAGAGCATGGAACGGCAATAGTCGGACTCCACGCTTTTTTTTATATGCCTTAACGATAACAACAATCCGCATAGTTGGGGGTTCCTATGCAACAAAAACTTAAGTTTTATGTCTAACAAAAAACAAAACGAAGAACTCCAATCGCGTAGAGAGTTTTTCAAAAAAGCTGCAAAAGCTGCGTTGCCTGTAGTAGGCGCTGTGGTATTAAGTAGTGTGCCATTTCTTAAGGCGGAAGCAACAACAGGATGTACAAACTCGTGTCTCTCTTCATGTCAAGGATGTAAGGGAACTTGCACAAGTAATTGCAAAATCTATTGTTCTGGATGTGGAACTTCATGCTTTAAGGGGTGCGCGTCAGGTTGTAGTTGGGGAAGTGGTCGTTAATATTATTGAACGATAAATAGTAATAAGTTAATTCGGCATGTTATCTTTGGTGGAAACATATGCTAGAGTGACATGCCGTTTTTCTGTTAATAAATTTTGAGCACTTTAAATATGAAATACCCCAAACGACTACTAAAGACTCTATTGGTGTTGTTAATAACGACACTCCCCTCATTCATGTTAGCTCAAGATATCTATGAGGTGTCTGTTTCAAACCGTCTAAATGTTAGAATACAACCTAATGCTGATGCAAAAGTGTTGGGAACATTAACTAATGGGACGTTAGTTGAAGTCATCTCGATTGATGATAAGTGGGCAAATATTGTGTATGCTAATACGAATGCATATGTAGTATCTAAATATCTAAAACTTAAGTATTCTATCCCTCAGAGCAATGTAATAATCGACACTATATCAATAAATAATGATACAATAGTAGAACCCCTTGATACAATTATCGCTCAAGAAACGATAGTATCTCAAGATAGCATACCGAAAAGAAATAAAAGAAATTTATTCTCTAATCGCATCCATAATCAACAGGACAATATATTTTGGGACCAATGGTCTTTAGATTTTTTACCGTCTATTTTTGTTGGTATTTCAAGTTTTGTATGCTATGAGTTAAATCCTGTTCCATTATGTAGTTATGGAATTGATGCAGGTGTACAGTTGAAATATTCTAAGTATTCACCGCATAATTATGTTGTTGAAAGTTCTGTTGGATATGCAATGAAAGGAAGTGGAGTTTTCCCTATTCATTATTTTACTTTTAGATTATTGCCTATTGGATATCAGTATAATCTAAAAAAAGATGTTACACTAACAGCATTGACTGGTATGGTATTAAATGCAGGCGGAGGATATGCGGAAGCTTTTGATGAAGCTAAACTATCTAAAAGAATCTATGCTAACGCCCTTGATATAGGTCTCCAAATAAAATTTTTAGCCGAATATAAAAAATGGGGATTAGGAATATCCTATGATCAAGGATTTATCCCCGTACGTAATAATAGTCCCTATTTGTTAAATTACGGCTTATATCTTCATGGCGCATATCGTATTAACTTAAAATAATTATCTTATGGATGATAAAAAATTCTTAAGCAGAAGAGCTTTTTTCAAAAAAGCAACTCAAACAACACTGCCTATACTGGCAGGGGTAATAATAAGTCCACTACTATCATCATGTAGAGATAATGAATTTGAGGATTTACTTCTTGAAAAAAGTTGCAGAGATTGTAGCTCAACCTGTCAAAAATCTTGCTATTCAACATCCACATCATCTTCTTGTTCTTCTTGTGCCCAATCATGTAGTAGTGGATGCAAAGGAACTTGTAGTGGAGGGTGCTCAGGTTCTTCGACTTCATCTTCTTGTTCTTCTTGTTATAATACTTGCAAGGGAGGGTGTGATAGCACATGTAGCGGCGGATGTGAAGGAACCTCGAAATCTTCATCTTGTTCTTCTTGCTCTAGCTCTTGTAGTGGAGATTGCAAAGACACTTGTACCGGAGGATGCAATGAAACTTGTAAAGGCAACTGTAAAGCAGGTTGTTATACTGGTTGTTACGAAGGTTGCGATACTGGATGTAAAGGTTCTTGTTCATCATGCTATGGTACTTGTTCTGGTGGATGTTTAGGTACTTGTTCTTCAGGTTGTAGTTATGAATGTAGAGGAACTTGTAAAAGTAGTTGTTCTGGATTTTGTAAAAATATAAGTCATTAATCATGAATTCTATTATATACGAAAACGAGAGAGCATGGCAAGAGGGAATGGCAAAATCTATTACCTTCATTGTAACCAAAGATTGTCAACTTGCTTGTAAATATTGCTACTTAGTTGGCAAGAATGAAAAAGAACGTATGTCATTTGAAGTAGCAAAGGCTGCAATTGATTATGTGTTGGATAGAGAAAAAGATCCCAATTTTGCATACGAATCAGTTGTTTGGGATTTTATCGGTGGTGAGCCATTTTTGGAAATAGATCTTATTGATAAGATTTGTGACTATATCAAGCAAGAATTATTCCGTCGCAATCACCATTGGTTTAATTCTTATCGCTTTTCATTTTCCACTAATGGAATAAATTATCATAGTGATAAAGTACAAAACTTTATCAAGAAGAATCGCACGCATCTTAGTATTGGTATTACTATTGATGGCACACGTCGTAAACATGATCTTAATCGTATTTGGAAAGGTGAAGGTCCAGAACGAGGATCGTATGATGATGTAGTTCGTAATATCCCACTATGGCAAAGTCAATTTCCTGGAGATGGTACAAAAGTGACCATTTCTTCTGCAGATATTCCATATATTTGTGAGTCCGTGTTGCACCTATACGATTTGGGCATTCATCAAGTAAATATCAACTGCGTCTTTGAGAATGTATGGGAAGAAGGAGACGATCTTCGCTTTGAAGAACAACTAATGCAATTGGCTGATGCAATTATAGATAAAGAACTCTACAAAGACTATGCTTGCTCATTCTTTACAGAGAACATGGGTAAACCTATGGATTGCAAGTATCAAAATCAAAACTGGTGTGGAGCTGGTAAGATGCTATCTATTGATGCCGCTGGTAATTTCTACCCTTGTACTCGCTTTGCCCAATATTCGCTGCGCGATAAAGAGGCGTGGATTATTGGCAATATCCACGATGGTATTGATAATAACAAACTGCGTCCGTTCCTTACGCTTGACCGTTGTACACAATCCTTGCCCGAGTGCGTAGATTGTGAAGTGGCAGAAGGTTGTGCATGGTGCCAAGGAGAGAACTATGATGCAGCAAAGACTCACACTGTCTTTGAGCGTGCTACTGCTATTTGCCTTATGCACAAAGCGCGCGTGCGCGCGAACAATTATTATTGGAACAAACTCTACCGCAAACTGGAATTAGAAGGCAAGCGTGAGGAGTTCGAACAAAACAAGAAACAATCAAACGACATTATCTGCTAAGCCATGAAATCGTATATGCAATATTTGGTTATCCTATTGGATGACACCAGCGTGGCTTACTGCCATGCCAATAATCCGCTCACAGAGCGCAACTTGATGCCATTGGAGACTTTGCGCAAAGCAATACTCTTTGGTATGAAACAGAACTTAATGATTCAGTTTGTATATCCTAACTACGAACTCCCTGCGGAATACAACGAACTCATTGAGATGATTGACCATGTGAAGATTGGACGCGAGGTACAAGTACTTGATTCTGTGCCAACCACTTCGGATACCGACAATCTCGTATTGCGCTTGACTATTGCCGAATTTATCGCGAAGCAATACGACATTGCAGCTCTCTTGCCACAAACTACGCGCCTTAATATTTGCTTGACGGATATTGAATCATTTACTGATGAACAGATTGAGGATTACAAAAAAGCATTGGCAACGCTCAATGCCGTTTTGCTCAATCTATACAAGCAAGCAAAGAATCCGCAACTCAATATCCTTACTGACCGTTTGCAACTTACCGAGATGCATAACTGCGAAGCGGGTATTGGCAATATCACACTCGCGCCTAATGGCAAGTTCTATCTCTGCCCTGCTTTCTACTACGATGAGCAAATGGGTATTAGCAATCGTATGAATCACAAGACCAAAGATGCTTCGCGCAATGTAGGAGATTTGGATAATGGGCTTGATATTCCTAACAAACAACTCTTGCAAATTGACCATGCGCCACTTTGTCGTATTTGTGATGCATACCATTGCAATCGCTGTATTTGGCTCAATCAAAAACTCACTTGGGACAACAACACCCCATCGCGCCAACAATGTATCATCTCGCACCTTGAGCGCAATGCCGCACGCGACTTGCAATTACAATTAAATGAGGCAGGGTATCAAGTCGCTAACGAGATAAAAGAAATCACATATTTAGATCCATTTGAAGTAAAGGAGGAATTTTAACATGAAAAAACTTGTAGGACAGGTAACTGTCGAAGAAAAGAACACCATTCAAACGCTTTTTGAGCGTCGTAATGGTTTGACTGAGTTGGCAAAGATTCTCACAGCAGATAATGCCGAGTTGTATGAAAAGTTAGTAAAAGACATGGGCGAAACAGGAAGCAAGTTCCAACAGTGGTGGGATGAAATGGCTGCTAAATACAAATGGGAGTCTTGCGAAGGCGGGAATTGGGAAATCAATTTTGACACTTGTGAGATTTACCTAAACTGCAACAACGAATGTAATTGCAATAAATAAAAAAACTATGACATTACTAATGATTGGAGCACCTGAGATTATTTGTATAATTCTTATTGTGCTATTGCTTTTTGGAGCGAAGAAAATTCCCGAACTAATGAAAAGTATGGGAAAGGGAGTGAAATTTTTCAAACAAGGCATGAATGACATCGAGGAGGAGGTAAACCGTCCTTTAGAAGAACAACAGCTGACTGAAAATCAATCCTCCGAACAGCAAACAAAACAAGATGGGAAATAATCAAGAGGAGAAAATGACCTTTTGGGAACATGTAGAAGTGTTCCGAAAGGTTGTTTTCCGCTGCTTATCTGTTTGGTTGGTTTGCACTATTGCTGCGTTCGGCTTTAAGGACGCACTGTTTAGTGTACTCTTTGCACCATCCAAATCCGACTTTATTCTCTATCGCGGATTGTGTTGGTTGGCAGAGCGATTGTCTATGCCTGCGCTATGCCCAGGAGATTTTTCGATAGACTTTATCAATACTGAACTTGCCTCGCAATTCACCACGCACCTGCAAGTGGCAGTCATTATGGGTGTGCTGGTGGCATTTCCATATTTGATTCTCCAACTATACGGCTTTATTGCACCTGCACTGTACACCCAAGAGAAACGCTACTCAATCATGCTGATATTCTTCGGGGTAATATTATTTGCAATGGGTGTATTGCTCAACTATTTTGTGATATTCCCTTTCGCCTTTCGATTCTTAAGTACTTATCAAGTGCAAGAGGTCGTAGTCAATCAAATCGCGCTAAAGTCGTATATATCAACACTATTGGTATTGTCTTTGTTGCTGGGTATATTGTTCGAGATACCGATCATTGCCTATTTCTTGGCAAAATTGGGATTGATAGACAAACCGCTATTGGTACAATACCGCAAACATGCAATTGTAGTATTAGCCATCTTGTCAGCCGTCATTACCCCGACTGCGGATATATTCACTTTGCTGTTGGTGACAGTACCGCTATACCTGCTTTATGAACTGAGTATTCATATCGTAGCACGAACAAAAGTGAAGGAATAAAAATTTCTTTGAATGAGAAAGGCAAGAATATCCGTATTTCCAAAGGAGGTTTCTTCGCTGCGTTATTCGGAGTACGCAAAGCGCTCTTAGTAGAAATTTTTACCAATAGTGCAGGTAAAATTTTAGCAGAAGTAGCATGTAACTATAATGTTTGGCCATTTCTGCTTATTGTTGCAGAAGGGTTGACTGCCATCTCTATGTGTGCAATTGGCAATGACATAGGATATGGTTGGGCGATAGCTAGTGTAATAATATTTGGAAGCATTTTGATACCAATACATGTTCATACCATATTAGAAAATAATGCTGCCTACAAAAAAGCACGTACCATAATTTTTGGAAAATGAATGATATGTTTTACTGATTACCAAGTGCGAAATACACTAGAGCATCCTTTCATACATCCCTAAATTCCACTAGAATACATTATGGAAGAAAAAATCATCAATGGCATCAATTATCGTCTTGATAACGCTACATTGACCGCAGAGGTTATATGGAATGAAGGCGACTATTCTGGTAATATTGTTATCCCAGATACAGTAGTTAGTGATAATGTATCGTATAAAGTCACGAGTATTGGAAATGCTGCCTTTGCTCGTTGTACATCTTTGATTTCTATCGTTATTCCCGATAGTGTCACGAGTATTGGAAATGATGCTTTTTATGAATGCTCATCTTTAACTTCCATCACGTTCCCTGAAGGTCTCACGAGTATAGGAGAGGATGCTTTTGCTCATTGCGAATGCCTAGACTCCAACTCCACAAAAGAGCAACGTATTAGTATAGGGTGTGGTATTTTATGCTTTCTTTTTCCTGTTGTGGGATGGATTTGCACTCTCGTATGGAAGGAAGAATTCCCAGAAAAAGCAAAAAAATGCGATAAAGTGGCAAGGTGGGGATTCTTGTTTAATTATGCTATCTATCTTTTAGCTAACTAGTAAGAAAACAATACGATAGTCTAAGAATCCAAAGAATGGGGATAAAACCAAATCTGGAATGCGGCACAACTTTCGGCACACGAAAACTTTTTCCTACAAAATACGACAAGTGAGAATAGGTGAAAACGACATGCTATATAATTAAGAATTGTGCATTGATTTTCAGGGAGAAATGGTCTTGCAACGGATTTCTGCGGACTTTTTGAGGATGTCTGAGAATGTGTTCGCAGGAAGTCCGTAGGATGAGATGATAAGGTTATCAGGCAGTAAGATAAATCCGCATAATTGATAGAAAACGAATTGGTTATACGGATTGGTTATTTAAATGGAGAAGAAAAAACAAAGACAGTATTTAGGGTTTTTAGGGTATATAGGGTAAATGAGAAATGCCACAAATACCCAATTTACCCAAAATACCCACGCTATATTTTGGAAAAAAATCAATGAATCATTCTACGTGGTATCTGTCTAGAGGGGTGGGCAGAATCACATAGTTATCTTATAGTAATCTTATAGTAATCACATAGTATAAACCCGTCATGAACCCGTTATGAACCCGTAGGAACTAGTTTAGTGGACGGCTTCGCCTACTGTTTAGTGTTAAGTGTAGAGATCATGAAAAACCAAGAGAGCCGTTGGGGCTCTCTTGGTGTATGAGAGGATTGGGTATTCCTCAATATTTGTTCTATACTCCTTATTATATATAAGGTATAGGGACTATCCTACCTGACTTCCGTTCTTAACTGGAGAGGTGACGGTAGTGACAACCAATTTGCCGTCTGCATCTACAGCAGAAAGGATCATACCTTGTGACTCAATACCCATCATCTTGCGAGGTGGGAAATTGGCCATAAACAAGATCTGCTTACCTACCAACACAGATGGGTCGGGATAGCTTTGAGCGATACCACTTAAGATGGTGCGTTCGCCCATGCCATCGTCCAAACGGAACTGCAATAGACGGTCGGACTTCTTCACAGGTTGGCAATCCAACACAGTAGCCACACGTATATCCATCTTGCAGAAGTCATCAAAAGTAGTTGCCTCCTTGATAGGTTCTGGCTTCCAGTTCTTGAGTGCCTCTTGTTTCTCTGCCTCTTCGTTAGCTGCTTTGATAGCTGCAAGACGGTCGAGTTGTGCTTGGATAGTAGCGTCTTCAATCTTCTCAAAGAGGAGAGTTACTTCGCCTAATTCTTGACCCTCTTGGAGGAGGTTGATATTGCCTAACTCTTCCCACTTGAGTTCTTTCATGTTGAGCATGTCACGGAGTTTAGCAGAAGAGAATGGAAGGAATGGCTCGAAGGCGATGCTGAGGTTAGCAGCAATCTGCAAAGAGAGATGGAGGATAGTTGCGGTACGCTCCATATCGGTCTTCGCCACTTTCCAAGGTTCGGTATCAGCCAAGTACTTATTACCAATACGCGCAAGGTTCATGGCCTCTTTTTGTGCATCACGGAAGCGGAAGTCATTGAGGAGTTTCTCTACTTCAGCTTTTACGTTTTGGAACTCGGCGATAGTTGCTTGGTCATACTCGTTGAATTGACCAGCCGCAGGCACCTTGCCGTCAAAGTACTTTTTAGTGAGCACTAGGGCACGGTTGATGAAGTTGCCATAGATAGCCACGAGCTCGTTGTTATTGCGAGCTTGGAAGTCTGCCCAAGTGAAGTCGTTATCTTTGGTCTCAGGCGCATTGGCAGTCAGCACATAGCGCAATACATCTTGTTTGCCAGGGAAATCCACGAGGTACTCATTGAGCCATACAGCCCAGTTGCGAGAAGTAGAAATCTTGTCGCCCTCAAGATTGAGGAACTCGTTAGATGGCACGTTATCAGGAAGAATATAGCTGCCTTCAGCCTTGAGCATAGTTGGGAAGACGATGCAGTGGAAGACGATATTATCCTTGCCTATAAAATGGAGTAGGCGGGTAGATGGGTCTTTCCACCATGTCTCCCATGGACCGAGTTCTGGTTTAGCATCGCATAGTTCTTTGGTGTTGGAGATGTAACCGATAGGGGCGTCAAACCATACATAGAGTACTTTGCCTTCTGCCCCCTCAACTGGTACAGGGATACCCCAATCTAGGTCGCGGGTCACGGCACGAGGGCGAAGACCGCTATCAAGCCAAGACTTACATTGACCATAGACATTAGGACGCCACTCTTTGTGCTCTTGGAGAATCCACTCCTCCAACCATTGTTGGTATTGATCCAATGGGAGGTACCAGTGTTTGGTCTCTTTCTTGGTGAGGGCATTGCCGTTGATGGCGTTGTATGGATTGATGAGCTCGTCTGGCGAAAGGGTAGCACCACACTTCTCACATTGGTCGCCGTAGGCACCTGCTGCATGACAACGAGGGCACTCGCCGCGGATATTACGGTCCGTGAGAAACTCCTGCGTCTCTGGGTCGTAGAATTGCTCTGATGTTTGCTCTACGAACTTGCCGTTGTCGTATAAGTGGCGGAAGAAATCCGATGCAAGTTGGTGGTGAGTCTTGCTGGTTGTACGTGAATAGACATCAAAAGAGATACCGAAGCCCTCAAAGGAATCCTTAATGATTTGGTGATAGCGGTCCACCACCTGTTGGGTGGTGATACCTTCTTTGCGTGCACGGATAGTCACTGGCACACCATGCTCATCGCTACCGCCTACGTAGAGGACAGGTTCGCCTTTGAGACGAAGGTAGCGAACATAGATATCAGCTGGCACGTACACGCCAGCCAAGTGTCCGATGTGCACAGGACCGTTGGCATAAGGTAGAGCCGCTGTTACAAGAGTACGTTGAAATGATTTCATATATTTTATTGTTTGTTATTTTCTGTTTCAGGCTTGATATCAAAGAGTGGTGCGAGGTAGTTCTCCTCAAGTTCTTTGAGGGTTACTTTCTGAATATTCTCGGCTTTAGCTACGGATATCTTGCCAGTCTCCTCCGAGATAACAATAGTCATAGCATCGGTTTTTTCGCATAGTCCAAGCGCAGCACGGTGGCGAAGACCATAAGCCTTGGGTAGATCAACGCGTTTGGATACAGGCAGAATGCACGCTGCCGCAGTTATGCGACTACCTTTGATGATGAGCGCACCATCGTGCAGAGGAGTGTTCTTAAAGAAGATGTTCTCAATTAGACGAGTGGAAAGAACAGCGTCGATCATTTCACCACTATCTTCATATACTTTGAGGTCTTGTTGACCAGTAATCACGATGAGTGCACCTGTCTTGCTTGCGGACATATGGGCGCAGGCATTAAGGATGGCATCCATCTGCGCACGAGAGGTATGCATATGCTTAGCTCTGGACCATCGCTCCTTGAATCGTTCGACATTGAATCGTGCACCTATATGGTAGAAGAAACCACGAATCTCTTCTTGGAAAATAACGATCAAGGCTATCGCACCTACACTAATAAAACGATCAAATAGTGCACCTGTAAGTTCTAAGTCAAAGACATAACTTACAAGTAACCATGTGAATACGAATGCCATAATACCCCAAAAGAGGTTGCTGGCACCTGAACGACGCAGCACGCGGTAGATAGCAAAAAGCAGGATAGCTACCAATAGAATGTCAATAATATCTTTGATTCCGAGTAACATAGCAAACTATGAGTTATAAGTTATGAACTGTGAGTTAGTTGGTGAATACAAATCGCTTGTTTGGCTGCGGCTACATCGTGTACACGCAAGATATGTGCGCCTCGCTCGAGCGCTAGGATGTGAGCGGCAACAGTAGCAGGCAGTACTTGGTCTGGTGTGGTAGCAAGTGGCTTGTATAGCATGGATTTGCGGGATACACCTACGAGTATAGGAGAATGTAGGCATTCCAACACTTGGAGATTCTGGAGTAAACGATAATTCTGCTCAAGCGTTTTACCAAAACCAAATCCTGGGTCAATGATCACATCTGCTATTCCACGCTTGTGTAGTGTGTCTAACTTGCGTTGAAGCTCCCCAACAACAGTAGAAAGCGTATGATCGTAATCCTCATCACTAGGAATAATAGATGAATGTGTTAATATATAAGGAGCGTGATATTGACCTATCACGTCCCAAATAGCGGGTTCTGCTTCGCCACCATAGACATCATTTATGATATCAGCTCCTGCCGCAAGCGCCCTTTCTGCCACATCTGCACGAAAAGTATCTACCGAAAGAATTGCATCTTTCCAATGATGGCGTATGGCTCGAAGTGCTGGTGCTAGGCGGCTCCACTCTTCTGCTGCTTCAACTGGCGTGGAATTGGGGCGCGTAGAACAAGCACCTAAATCCAATATATCAGCACCTTCTGCAATGGCTTGTTCTACAGCGGACAAAACCTCGTCCTCCGAAAGTGTCTGACACGAAGTGTAGAAACTATCGGGGGTAATATTGACGATTGCCATCACGCGTGGAGATGACAAATCTAACAGTTGGTCATGTGTGCGGACAGAATACTGCATTTTCCCTGCAAAGATACAAAAAATCTGCCGATTACACTAAAAAAATGAAAAAAAATGAGGAAAATAGGAGCATTTTTTTAGAAAAAGTGCTATTGTAAGGTTTTTTTAGGTAAAAAATTAGCATAAGTCATTTTTTTTTTGTAATTTTGCAGGCTGAAAAATTTATGCACGACAAATCTATATGAATTATGAATATTAAACTGATTGTATCAAAAACTTTGATCTTATCTGTGGCTTTGCTTTTGGCTGCATGTTCCGGTGAGCGTGAGTTGAATACCAAAACATCGTTTCAAACCGGTTTGAAAAACTTTGATCCAAGAACCATTAGTTTTCAAGCGTATGAGGGTCATTTCTCTACCGTACCTCCTGGCATGTTGCCTATAGAAGGAGGAACATTTACTATTGGGCAGCAAGATGAATTTATAACGGCTCCTCGCAATAGCGAGCGTAGAACGTTGACAGTAAGTTCTTTCTATATGGATAAGTATGAGGTGACAAATATTGCGTGGCGTGAATATTTGGAGTGGAATACTTATGTGTTTGGTACTACTAATCCAGAATTGGTGAAGGCTCTGTTGCCAGATACTACTGTGTGGCGTGATGAGATGGCATATAACGAGCCATACGAGGAGTATTATTTCCGTCATCCAGCCTATAGTTTCTACCCTGTGGTGGGTGTTTCTTGGGAACAAGCGATGGCATATTGTCAATGGCGTACTGATCGTGTAAATGAAAACCTTATGGTTACCAGCAAGTTCATTGAACTGCCTCCATATGCTATGTTGAATTATTTGACAGAGGAGGAGATTGATGAGTTCTTGATGAATAATCCAGAACACCCTGAATATGCTTCTTACGAGAGACAAGAAGTAGAAGTACCTGCAGAGGTAGCACGTAACTATGGTTACGAAGATGTTGCAGCTGGTGAGATGGTAACTATGTATCACTTGCCATATGAGTGGATTCGTGATCATTTTGTATTCAATACCGAAAAATATCTCAAAGGAAATTATAACCCTACTATGAACACGAGTGCGCGTATGAATTCTCGCAATTCTACTCGCAAATTGAATACTGCTGACGGTATTTTGTTGGTTGGTTACCGTCTTCCTACTGAGGCAGAATGGGAGTATGCTGCATTTGCTCCTATTGCAGATACTGGTAGCGAAGAGGGCGTACCTCGTGAGGGTAAGATCTATCCATGGTCTGGTTTCCATCCTCGTGATATCACGACTAAGAACAAAGGTCAAATGCGTGCCAATTTTGTTCGCGGAAAAGGTGATATGATGGGTGTTGCTGGTGCACATAACGATGGTTATGTAATGACAGCTCCTGTTGATGCTTATTCTCCAAATGATTTTGGTTTGTACAATATGGCAGGTAATGTCAACGAGTGGGTAATGGACGTATATCGTGAAACTACTTTTGAAGATATTACAGAGTATAACCCTTATCGTGGTAATATCTATAAGAAGGTAAAACGCGATGCTAATGGCAATGCTATTTTGACTGCCTATGGAACCTTAGAGGTAGAGTTTGAGGGTCGTGATGATAAGCGTAATTTCCGTGATGGTGATACATATTCGTTGTTTGTGACTGATTACCCATTGGATACTGTAGGATTGACAGAGGAGCAAATGGCAAATGTTAAATATGATCCATCTGATATCCTTGCACCACGTATCAATGATGAGACACGTGTATATAAGGGTGGTTCATGGAACGACCGTATCTATTGGTTGAATCCTACAACCCGTCGCTTCAAACAACAAAATGAGTCTTCTAGTACAATTGGTTTCCGTTGTGCTATGAGTATTTTAGGTGAGGAGTAAAACACATTTATAAAAATAAAGTACTATGAATATTCCATCAAATCTTCGTTACACCCAAGAGCACGAGTGGATTCGTGTGGAAGGTGATGTGGCATATGTGGGTATTACCGATTATGCTCAATCTGAATTAGGAGAGATTGTCTTTGTGGACATCAACACAGAAGGTGAGACTGTCGCTCAAGGTGATGTTTTTGGCTCTGTAGAGGCTGTTAAAACAGTAAGTGATTTGAATATGCCTGTAGAGGGCGAAGTGTTGGAAGTAAACGAGGTAATCAACGATCAACCAGAATTGGTGAACAATGATCCATATGGCGAGGGTTGGATGATTAAGATCAGTGTTGCTGACCCAACTCAATTGGATACATTGCTTGATGCTGATGCTTATCAAGCTTTGATCGGATAAAACAGTTAACGATTTTCTCTCGACGATAAATCAAAAAGAACGACTACTTTAAGTAGCCGTTCTTTTTTGTATCTAACTCTAATGATTATAGCCCTTGTCGTGTTTTGCTAAATCCTGCATATACCACTTCGATATCCATTGGTATGTCTGGATTATTAGCTGAACGAATGCAAGTGGCTGAAATAGTTTGGAGTGGCTTAACTGAAAGTATTGATCCCGTTGAGTTGTTGGTAGTAATTGCGACAGGAACGAGTACAAACGTTAATTGATTCACTCTTTGCTGACTTCTAATTTGTTTTGTCAGCATGTCAGACAAATCGTAGGAGTACTGGTATGTCACATTGTTCAAACTATCAGTCGTAGCACTAAGTGATGTGATAATAGCCACAGAATCAGATGGTGCTTTATTCGTGCTGAAGAACTCAGTCATTTTCTCTTTTTGAATAAGCATCATGTAAGATGCAGGTTGATCCCAATTGTCGCGTGGACGATCTGTAACGGAGTCCGAATGGAGGATATCTACCGTAAGGTCTGCCTTATTGATATAGACGCGATATGCTGATGTATCACCTAATTGCGCATCAATTCGATTATAAATTGAATCCATCTGAACGGACAGTTCGGTATAGATATTAGCTGGTGATACGATATAGTTTGTGTCCTTAACTTGACTATACTGTTGAAGTATGGATTGTCTATTAGGATAGGTAAATCTGTTTACTTGTCTTACTTCCTCATTTGCGTAGAATGAGCGTGTATCGTGTATAATGGTATCATTCAACTGTTGACGTTTCATAGTGAAATGATAAAAAACAGTCATCGTGATATCGTTAATATACAATACGTTACTTGCACCAAAATCAGTACAAATATACAATCCTTTGAAGAGCTGATTAAATGATTTTTGAGAGGAAAACTCCTTGATAGCAAAGAAACGTTGCGCAAACTCGTTTGTTAGTTTAATACGTATAGTTGGTACGTAAGAACCGCTCAATGACGAGAATGAAGAATCAGATGGTATAGCTGGGATAATGATTTTAGAGTCCGTAACGATATGTGCTGATTCTGCTAGACTACAGTAGTCTGTCACTTGCAAATTATTAGGATACGAAGAGTTCTCTAGTAGAGATTGCTGATCCATTTCATATACAGTAATACCTAAAGGAGTCTTCCCATCTCCATACCAATTCTTATAATATAGGTATAGACAAACAGAATCTACTACTGCTGTCTCACCACCTGGATAGACAAATCCCTCTGGACATGCTAATTGTGTCAAAATATCTGCCTTGATTGTACCGAAGTGGGTATCGCACTCACCTAGTAGAAAAGAGTCTGGAGTCAAGCTAATAGCGACACATGAATCCAATTGTGATGTCACAGAGAAAGTATCTGACATCACGCGAATATCATTATCCTGCAAGGTAGATGCACCTGCACTAATGGAATTATTTTCTTGGCATCCTACTACGATTATAGCAAGTAGTAAGAGTATAGTTATAAATAGTTTATTCTTCGTCTTCTTCATTTTTACCTAGTAACTCATTATAGAATTTTAGGTGTGCTTCTTTGTCTTCGCCCACATATGGCATAATAGGTTTACCACTATTTTGCGCATAGTTAAGCAAGCGTTGGTTAACGTTCTCAGACGATAGCACAATAGCATCGCAATAATCAATAGCCAAACGCATGAGATCTTCATAGGCTACTGGCAAACCAGCGATACCGCGTACGTGGCTTTGAAGAATGCTGCCACCTATGATTTTTTCTGCAAATTTGCTATTAAATGGTATGTCAAACTCTTCGCTATCCAAAGAAAGTACAACTTTGCTATTTTCAAAGAAAGGAGTATCGTTGTATAATTTCTTGATAAACAATGGTGTAAGTGCTGACATCCAGCCGGAACAATGCACAATATTAGGAGTCCAGCGTAATTTCTTAACGGTTTCTAGTACACCACGTGCAAAGAAGATACAACGTTCATCATTGTCTTTGTATTCTACTCCGTTTTCATCTACAAGACCTTTACGGCGATGGAAAAAATCATCGTTATCAATAAAATATATTTGAATACGAGCTGATTGAATACTTGCTACTTTGATTAGTAGAGGGTGATCTGTCTCAGCGATGATGATATTGATACCTGATAAACGGATAACTTCATGCAACTGATTGCGTCGTTCATTGATGTCTCCAAACTTTGGCATAAAAGTGCGCGTTTCGAAACGGGCAGATTGAAACCACTCTGGTAACTTCCTATTCAAACAACGAATAGGAGTCTCCTCATCTAGATAAGGAAAGATCTGTTGTGAGACAAACAATATACGATTAGGCTCTTTCATGTTGTGTATTTTTGTAAAAGGTATTATTTCCCGCTACAAAGGTACAAAAAAAATCTGATATTACATAATTTTTAGGCAAAAAACTTTCATTTTTCCCATATTTGTTGTACCTTTGCGGACTTTTTCGATAAAATTGTTAACAAAAACTAGATATATGCAGATAATTGCTACTAAACTCGAGTTGATGAATCAAATGGCGGCTTGTGTTCGCCAAGGTAAGACAATTGGTTTTGTTCCTACGATGGGTGCGTTGCATGCAGGTCATGCTTCGTTGGTCAAACAAGCATGTGCAGAAAACGCTGTGTGTGTGGTCAGTGTATTTGTCAATCCCACTCAGTTTAACAACAAGGAGGATTTATTGAAGTACCCCCGTAATATTAACAAGGATGCCGAATTGTTGGCAGATTTGGGTGTGGACTTTGTCTTTGCTCCTACCCCTGAAGAGATGTACTCTCAGGAGGAGATGCAACAAGAGTTTGCCTTTGATTTCGCTGGGCTAGACCAAGTCATGGAAGGCAAAATGCGTCCTGGGCATTTTAATGGAGTTGTTCAAGTGGTAAGTCGTTTGTTTGATTTAGTACAACCTACTCGAGCATATTTTGGTGAGAAGGATTTTCAACAGTTGGCCATCATTCATCACATGGTGGAGCGTTCCTCTCTATCTGAGCGCTATACAGGATTGAAGATTGTGGATTGCCCTATTGTTCGTGAGGCGAGTGGACTGGCTATGAGTAGTCGCAATGAGCGACTATCTGGTGAGGAGAAGCAAACCGCAGTGACTATCTCCCAAACGCTATTTGCTTCCCTACAGTGGGCTAAAACTGCTAGCGTCAAGGAGGTGCAACAACAAGTAATTGACACCATTAACGCCGTTGATGGACTCGAGGTAGAGTATTATGAGATAGTGGATAAAAATACACTCCAACCCACAGATAATTGGGATAATGCGGTAGGTTGTGTGACCGTGTACTGCGGTCCTGTGCGCTTGATTGATAATATACGCTATCAATAACATACAGTATATCCTATGTTTTCCTATAAAATCTTAGGTTATTCATAGGTGATTTATAGGTGATTTAGCAATGGTAAAGCAAGTCATAATAGACAAAGGTATTCCTTTTCTCGAAGGTGTTTTTCCTCCTGAGATAGACGTCCGCTATCTTTCTCCCGAGGATATTACCCCCGAGACTGTTCGCTGGGCGGATGCTTTATTTGTGCGTACGCGCACGCAGATAAACAAGGAATTGCTTCATGGTAGTAATGTCCGTTTTGTGGCTACTGCCACCATTGGTTTTGATCATATCGACCAAGATTATTGTCGCGAGGCGGGCATACGTTGGGTTTCTTGTCCGGGGTGCAATGCACAGGCTGTATGCGACTATGTTGAGGAGGCTATTTCCTCGATTAAATCGGGCGAAAATGCACTTACAATAGGTATTGTGGGCTATGGTCATGTAGGCAAACTCGTTGCTCAGATGGCTCAACGACGAGGATATCAAGTGCTTCTCTCAGACCCTCCATTGGGTATTGGCATGTCGCTAGAGCAACTTGCGCCACTATGTGATGTACTCACTTTTCACACTCCTTTGACCCGCGAAGGCGAACACCCAACCTATCATCTTTGTAATGAGACTATTCTCCGTCTCTGCAAACCGAGTACCCTCATCATCAACGCTGCTCGTGGTGGTGTCATTGACGAACAAGCCCTCCTCTCATGCCTTTCGCCTCTCGCCTCATCGCCTCATCGCCTCATCGCCTCAATCGACTGTTGGGAGAACGAACCTAATTTGAATCAAGAGTTACTCAAGAAAGTCGATTTGGCATCATTTCATATTGCGGGCTACTCTATCCAAGGCAAAATGAACGCTAGTGAGATGTGTTTGCGTGCTTTTTGTGAATTTTTCTCGCTTCCAATTTTGTCAATCAATAAAAAAGCAGTACCTTTGCAGGGTGATTCGGAAAAAGGCTGGCTCTTGCGCATAACGGAGCAACTAAAAGCTACTCCCGAACATTTTGAACAATTACGTAAACAATATAGATTAAGATAATGGCAAGTTTTCAAAAACTTACCCCTCGAGCTACAGATTACTCGAAGTGGTACAACGAACTAGTAGTTAAAGCAGACCTCGCTGAGCAATCTGCCGTGCGTGGATGTATGGTTATCAAACCTTATGGCTATGCTATTTGGGAGACTATCCAAGCAGAATTGGATCGTCGTTTCAAGGAGAATGGCGTTAAGAATGCCTATTTCCCACTGCTCATTCCTAAGTCTTTCCTTAGTCGTGAGGCAGAGCACGTAGAGGGTTTTGCTAAGGAGTGTGCCGTAGTTACTCACCACCGTTTGATGAACGATCCAGAGGGAAAGGGTGTGGTTGTTGATCCTAAGGCACGCCTTGAGGAGGAGCTTATCATCCGTCCTACTTCTGAGACCATTATCTGGTCAACCTACAAGAATTGGATTTCCTCTTATCGTGACCTTCCTATCCTTTGCAACCAATGGTGCAACGTGATGCGTTGGGAAATGCGTACTCGTCTTTTCTTGCGTACAGCTGAGTTCCTCTGGCAAGAAGGTCACACCGCACACGCTACCGAGGAGGAGGCAGAGAACTATGCAGCAACTATGTTGGATGTTTACGCTGACTTCGCAGAGAAGATTATGGCTATTCCAGTTGTGAAGGGTGTAAAATCGCCTAACGAGCGTTTTGCAGGTGCTTTGAACACCTATTCTATCGAGGCAATGATGCAAGACGGTAAGGCACTTCAAGCAGGTACTAGCCACTTCTTGGGTCAAAACTTCGCTAAGTCTTTTGATGTAACTTTCCTCAACAAAGAGAATAAATTTGAGTATGTATGGGCTACCTCTTGGGGTGTTTCTACTCGCCTCATGGGTGCACTCATCATGACTCACTCTGACGATAATGGTCTCGTTCTTCCTCCTAACCTTGCTCCTACTCAAGTAGTTATCGTGCCTATCTTTAAGAAACAAGAGCAATTGGATGAATTGATGGCGAAACTCAATCCATTGGCTGACGAACTCAAGAAACTCGGTATTCGTGTACAAATCGACGCAAGCGACAAGGCTACTCCTGGCTTCAAGTTTGCTGAGTACGAACTCAAGGGTGTACCTTTGCGCCTCGCTATGGGTGGTCGTGACCTTGAAAACGGAACCGTAGAGCTCGCTCGTCGTGATACTTTGACCAAAGAGACGGTTGCGTTTGATGGCATTGCAGAGACTATCCAAAACTTGCTCAAAGAGATCCAAGATAATATCTATCAAAAAGCGCTTAACTTCCGCCTTGAGAACACCCGTGAGGTGGACACTTGGGAGGATTTCAAAGAGGAGATTAAGAAACCTGGCTTCTTGCTTTGCCACTGGGATGGTACTCCTGACACAGAGGAGAAGATCAAAGCCGAGACCAAAGCAACTATCCGTTGTATTCCTTTGGAGGGCGACAAGACTCCTGGCAAGTGTATCTATACTGGCAAACCAAGTGCACAACGTGTTATTTTCGCTATTGCCTACTAAAATTAGAAAAAGCAATATCCATTATCAGAAAAATCGCACTCGATGTGCGATTTTTTTGTATAATTCAAAAAAAAGTAGTACTTTTGCGGAGTAAACCACAAAACATTTTGTGTGAGATGAAAATCCGATCGACACAGTAACTCTAATTAGAAATAACTATGAATAAACTACAGCAGTTCTTTGAACAATTTACTGCCGCCAATCTAAAAGAAACAGTAGCAGCAACTTTCAAACGATTTTATGTACAATTTGCATGTGTTACCGTAACGGCAGTCATTGCATATTGTTTATTAGCGTCTTTGGATATATCAAATGAAGTAGAGAGGTATCTGGGAATACTAGCAGGCGTATTGATGTGTGGGTCACTGATGGACTTTACATTGGTACTATTCGGGGAGAATCCTAAACATAAAAACACATTTATATTCTCAAGGATTGTACTTTGGTGCGCGCTAATGGTATGTTATATTTTACTAGTTGATTCCAAAATCAAGGATACCAATTCTTCCTTTGCGATTGCTTGTGCATGTGTGGTGGGTTCGTTTGCTTTGATGATACCATTTGCAGGGTTTGTAGGCCTCAAGGATAACAACGATATGCCAGCTTACAATTTGATAATCAAATTGATAATCTATCAGGTGTTACTAGGTATTGTGCAAATGGTTTTATTTAGTGGAGGTGAATTACTTATTTTAGCTATATCCACTTTGTTTGAGTGTCAGGCAAGTGAAAATGTATCGTTAGGCCTTGGCATTACATTGATGTGGTTTATAATCTGTTCATTCTATTTCTTTGTACCTCGTGGAGAGAATCTGCAAGACTCTTCTACCGATAACTTCCGCATACTCAGCAAGCTTATTCAATATGTATTTCTGCCATTGCTGATTGTATATGTTATTGTCATATTGATCTATGCATTGCGCGTGCTGATAGCATGGGAGTTGCCTAAAGGTATGGTATCCTACTTGGTATCTGGTGTGATGTTTACCTATATCTTTTGTTATGTTTGTCTATATCCAAAACTACAAAACACAGGCTCTAAATTATATCGCTTGATGCACACGTATATACCTATCAGTTTGTTTCCATTGCTAGTATTGATGACAGTTGGAGTTATTCGTCGCGTTTCAGATTATGGCATTACTCCAGAGCGTTTGTATCTCATCACGCTATTAGTGTGGTTCTATGGTGTGAACATCGTGATATTAGTGAGAAAAACTCCTCGTATACGTTGGATATTTGTTTCGTTTGCATTATTACTATTGCTTAGTTCGGCGCATCCTTTGAATTATACAAAGATAGGTCAGATGGTGAATGTAGCAGAATATGAACAACTTTTGGAAGAGTATCATCTGACGGAACTTCAAGAACCAGAGGAGGCTAAAAAAGTGTATGATAACTTACCAGATAGTGTACAAACTAATATTGATGAAAAGCAGCGATATTTGAAAAGGAGATATAGTTATGAAGGAAGGGTGTGGAAGGATAAATAAACATACCCACTCAATGAAACTAATCTATAAGAAAAAATCGCACATAAGTGCGATTTTTTTTGTATATTTCAAAAAAAAGCAGTACCTTTGTCGTCGGAATGGCAGTTAGGCACATTCCGACGACGGGATGTGGCGCAGCCCGGTAGCGCAACGGTCTGGGGGACCGGAGGTCGCAAGTTCAAATCTTGTCATCCCGACAAAATAATATGTACGACTGTGGAAGAATGAGGGTGGATAAGCCTTCATTCTTCTGTTATAAAGGTAAATGCTATGGTACTAAAAGGAAAAATGGAAAATTCGCATGTGATTACGAAGATAATCACATGGTTGGGATGTATTTTTGTGATGTTTAGTTTGACCGTTTTGGTTATTGCGTTGATCACTCAAGGCAATCCATTGTCTGATATCAACACCCTAAAATGGATTCAACTCTTGCAGACTATTACCTTGTTCCTGTTGCCATCCTTGATATTGGCATATTTGTGTGCTCAGGCTCCTTTTA
Organism: Paludibacteraceae bacterium; assembly: GCA_045119815.1. Lineage (GTDB taxonomy): Bacteria > Bacteroidota > Bacteroidia > Bacteroidales > Paludibacteraceae > Colicola. The sequence goes on from JBGVEC010000014.1 coordinate 40,783, forward strand.
GCTGGTTACAGATGGATAAGAAAGTCGATTGGAAGGTATGCTTGTGGGCAATAGGTATCATGTTAGTTGCCTTGCCTGCAATCAATCTTCTCGCTCAATGGAACCAACAAATGGTGCTACCAAGTTACTTGAGTGGGCTAGAGGAGTGGATGAAAAACAAGGAAGCCGAGGCCGAATGGCTGACCAAGCAGTTTATGTCGGCTACTACTGTAAGCGCTTTGTTGGTCAATCTATTTTTGATGGCAGTATTGCCAGCTGTATCTGAGGAAATCACTTTCCGTGGTGTACTCCAACGCCTACTCATGTGCCGTCATTTTCCAAATAATACCTATCCCTTTAGGGAGGGGATAGGGGTAGGCTATCATCTAGCGATATGGATTACAGCGATAATCTTCTCGGCTATCCATATGCAGTTTTATGGTTTTGTGCCTCGTATGTTGATGGGTGCGTTATTCGGCTATATGTTGGTATGGACAGGTAGTTTGTGGGTACCTATGCTGATGCACTTTGTCAATAATGGTATGGCTGTCTTGTTGTATTTTATGGCCAATAGAGCAGGTTGGGATATAGACAAAGTAGATGCTATAGGCACAAACGACACCCTTTGGTTGGGTTTCGTCAGTCTAGTGCTTACGATAGGTGGAATTTATGCTTTTCGTCGTTCGACTACGATGAGCAATGCTTCTTCGCGGATATCTAGTGGCAATTGAATATTTCGCAGTTGAATACTGCGCACCCAGCCAGGAACATCGCTCGCTTTGAGGGTCTCAAACACTTCACGAATCATTTGATATTGCTCTTTGGTATAGTCTTCTGCGGCTATGCCAGCTAGTGCATCCAACTCCTCATCATCGTAGTAGATGATTTCAGCATTGGTTTGAAGAAGTGTTTCTCTCTCGCAAACCAAGTGCTCGCCGCAGCAGCCGTCGTCCTCATTACGGCTATCGGACGCTTCGCTATTGGCTATTGGACGCTCGCCTTGCTCGCTATGGGCGGATTTCCTTGCTCGTATTTCAAAGATAACAAGGATAACAATACCAAGAAGGACGAATAATATTAATGGCACAATACTACTCCACATCTTCTTCTACGACCAGGTTATTGATAATGAAGTTTTGGCGCTCCATGGTGTTCTTACCCATATAAAAACTGAGTAAGTCGCTCACGGCATCTTCCTTGCGCAGGCATACTTGATCTAGGCGAATACCCTTGCCGATAAAGCCCTTAAACTCATCTGGACTAATCTCACCAAGACCTTTGAATCGAGTGATTTCTGGGTTGGGTTTGAGGTCTTCAATGGCTTGTAGGCGCTCTTCCTCGCTATAGCAGTAGCGTATCTCTTTCTTGTTCTTGACACGGAAGAGTGGGGTTTGGAGGATATATACGTGACCTTTCTTCACCAAATCAGGGAAGAACTGTAGGAAGAAGGTGAGCATCAACAATCGGATGTGCATACCATCCACATCGGCATCGGTAGCGATAATCACTTTGTTGTAGCGCAACTCGTCTAGTCCATCTTCGATATTGAGTGCTGCTTGCAAGCAGTTAAACTCCTCGTTCTCATAGACTACAGACTTACTCAATCCATAAGAGTTAAGAGGCTTACCACGAAGGGAGAATACCGCTTGTGTGCGCACATCGCGGCTCTTCGTGATAGATCCAGACGCAGAAAGACCCTCGGTAATAAAGATACTACTCTCCTCGCGCAAATCGTCATCTGCATCTTTGGCAGACTTAGTAGGTTTAGCATCGTTATAGTGTACTTGACAGTCACGCAGTTTAGGGTTGTTAAGCATGATTTTCTTGGCACGCTCACGCGCAATCTTAGTCACACCAGCGATGGCTTTGCGTTCTTTCTCCGATTCAAGGATCTTTTGTAGCATTACTTCTGCTACTTCAGAATGCTTGTGTAGGTAGTTATCCAGTTGTTGTTTGACAAAATCATTGACGAACTTGTTGACCGACACTCCGCCTTCTGGAGCCATATCCTTGGAGCCTAGTTTTACTTTGGTTTGACTCTCGAAGACAGGTTCTGAGACATTGATGGCAATAGCACCTACTACACCGCTACGGATGTCGCTGAGCTCAAAGTTTTTGTTGTAGAACTCCTTGATAGTACGACCGATAGCTTCGCGTAATGCGGCTTGGTGAGTACCACCTTGGATGGTGTGCTGACCATTAACGAAGGAGTGGTATTCCTCACCTGTTTGGTCAGTATGGCATAATGCTATCTCAATATCTTCGCCTTGTATGTGTATGATTGGATAGAGCGGATCAACGGTCATAGTCTCTGTGAGGAGATCAAAAAGACCGTTTTTAGAGGAGTATTTCTTGCCGTTGTAGTTCAAGGTCAATCCCACATTGAGGTAGGCGTAGTTGCGCATCATTGTCTCAATGAAGTCATCGCGGAAACGGTAGTTTTCAAAGAGACCTTTGGTGTTGTCGGGTACAAACTCGATGAGCGTACCACGTTTCTCAGGACCGTTATGCTCTTGTATATCTGAGTCCTCTACGAGGTGACCTTGGTTGAAGACAATACGGCGAGTCTTGCCGTCGCGCCATACTTGTACCACAAACTCAAGACTGAGGGCATTAACCGCTTTGGTACCCACACCATTAAGTCCGACCGACTTTTTAAAGGCTTTGGTGTCATATTTACCACCCGTGTTGAGAATAGATACGGCCTCCACCATTTTACCCAAAGGAATACCACGACCATAGTCACGCACACGAACGCGCTGCGAGTTGTCTTCTGGCGAAGGGACAGAAACACTGACTTCAACTACCTTACCTTCGTTCATACGAAACTCATCGATACAGTTATCGATAGTCTCTTTAATGAGTACATATATACCATCATCGGAGTGACTTCCGTCACCTAGTTTACCGATATACATACCCGGACGGCGGCGAATATGCTCGCGGTCATCGAGGTGAACGATATTATCTTCGTTGTAAGTAGCTGTTGGTTTGATATCTTCTGCCATAATGGTTTTCTTTTCAGCCTGCAAAGGTACAAAAAAAATTGTATATTTGCAAGGAAATAGCGTTTTTTAGAACGTTGCGCCTGTGTTTTTCTCTACCGTTTGCCCTTTCACATCGTGTTTATCGTTCAACCAAAGCCAAGTTGTATTACTCTCTTTGCCTAGGTAACGCACTTTTGCTTTCACGATTTGGGTGGTAGCGGGTATGGCAATGGTATTGGTATAAATTTTCCATTCTCCATCGTCTAGGCAATATAAGAGTTCGCCCCCATCCATCACTTTATTCATCTCAATCAGTACGTGGCTCTTATCTAATTGCAGTTGTTCATTCTCTGTCGCCACCTGTCTGATACCTGGTTGTTGGATATGGAAGTTGTGTCCATCTGCTGCTAAACGAGGTAGATGAACATTGTAAACGAGGTGATTATAATCACCCAAGGTTAGTTTACTACGATGATTATAGTCGTGGAAGGTTAGTCTAGTTGGATCGTACGAAGCATTCCATGAGCGTTCTACTAAACCAAAAATTTTTGGGTAGAGTTGCCATTCTACTTGCGCGAATGACCGAATCACTTCTGACCAAAGTTGTGCGCTCATACCGATAATATTAGGATGTTGGGCTGGGAGCCAGTCAAACGAGCGGTATTCGTCGGTATAACCACCCCAACTGAGTCCTTTCTCTTGATGGTGGTTGCAGTATGCAAAGTCAAAATACAAGTGGCTTGCAGTAGCGATAACTACTTGATAACCAGCTTTTGCGAGTTGGAGTGGTTTACTCTCGCTATTGAGCCAGGCGTAGCAGATAGCACCACTCTCTGGTTTGCAGAAGTGGTCAATCTCTTCCCAACCAACAGGCTGCAAGTTATGGCGTTGAAGGATAACCAGCACAGAATCAATAAAGCGTTGATGTTCCTCTTTGGTTAATGCTCCTTTTGGTACCTCATCTCCACCTATATTAAAGTGTTTCAAGTGGCATCCAGCCTCTTGGTGCATCTTTACTATTTCTGTTACCACGTGGTCCACAAACTCAATGGCATAAGGCAAAGATACATTGATTACATTGTCGGTGTAGTTTTGTGCAGACTTATATACTCGTGTATCAAAAAGACTATCCGTCAATAGGTTGCCCATTGCTTTTTTGGCTGCTCGCATATGTCCAGGCATATCAATCTCGGGGATAATGTGGATATGTCTCTCTTTGGCATATTTTAATAAGTCAATATATTCCTTTCGTGTGATATATCCATTGGCTGTAGTATTGGCATTGGCATCCCAACCTCCGCAATACATCGGAAGCAAGCATTCACTTTCATCGGTGGTATATCCTCGTTTTGATCCGATGTCGGTTAGCTGTGGTAAGCCAGGAATCTCTAGTCTCCATGCTTCATCATCCGATAGGTGCAAATGCAAAACATTCAATTTATATTGCGCCATCACATCCAATACTCTTTGGATAGAATCCACGGGGTAATAATTGCGAACAATATCTAGCATCAAAGCGCGATAATGTAGATCTGGGAAATCTATTATTTCCATACACTGAACCACAGTTGGCAATTGCGCTAATGTTTGATGGGCATAGAATAAACCTGCGGAATCAGCTGCGGATATGTATATCTCATCCGATTTTAGTCGCATAAAATATCCTTCCTTTGGCAAATCTGCCTCAACATCTTCTACTATAATTGATTTAGTAATATTACATTCGCCTTTTTTCAAATAGCAATGTCTTGGATGTGGCAAAACGGGAACAACATAAGATACAGAATCACTAGTCGTACTTACTCGCTCTACATAATCATATACATAAGGTCCATCGGCATAAGGTGTTTTCTCCCATGTGACAATGCCGCGTTTCATCTGCTCAGGACGGATGTATGGGGCGTAGGTGCAAGGGATGGTATGTGGTTTAGTGTTGAGTGTTGAGTGTTTAGAGTGTACAAGGAAGAAACCTTCGGGGCGGATGTTTTCGCGGATGGCACTACCTTTGTATCGCAGCGTGAAAGTACGACTCTCGCCAGGTGCAAGAGGAGTGAACGCTTGGGTAGGCTCAATGCTATGCCAACTAGCCTGAATCTCAGTCTCACGCAAGGCATCGCCTTCTGTGTAGATAGGATGCAGCGACATGAGGTTGAAATAGAGAATCCAACCCTCATTGGTCAGGGTATCGCAGGAGGTATTCGTAAGAGTGAGATACGCCTCGCATACGCCAGGAGTAAGGTCGTTTTGCCCAAACTCCCAATGGAGAGTAAGAGGAGTTTTGCTATTGCAAGAGACAAGGATAAAGGCAAAGAGGCTAAAGGCGATGAGGCGAGAAAGGAGTTTTTTCATGGTAAATATGTTTTTATGCTGCAAAGGTACGGAATAATTTGCATATATGCAAAAAAAGCAGTACTTTTGTCGGCGGGATTTTTTGAAAAAACAAAAATTACCCCAAATTATAAAAAATTAATCAAAATTATTTAGATTATGAGATTACTTGTAGTCCTTTTTGCAATATTGCTTACCCCCTACATTTATGCAGAACGTGTGATAGTAGGTGCAGAGCAAACAAAGGAGTATTTGTCAGACTTGAAAGGCAAACGTGTGGCATTGTTGAGCAATCACACCGGATTAGTTATTCAAGGCAAAGATACTATCCATACTTTGGATTGGTTGTTGCAGAAAGGCATACAAGTGACTGCTATCTTTTCGCCTGAGCATGGTTTTCGTGGCACAGCGCGTGAAGGCGAGAAAGTGGCAAGCAGTGTGGATGAGAAGACAGGCATACCTATTCTGTCGCTCTACGACGGGGATAGCAAGTACCCATCAAAAGAGTCCATGGGGATGTTCGATGTACTCGTAACCGATATTCAGGATGTGGGTTTGCGTTTCTATACCTACTACATCACCATGTACCGTTTGATGGATGTTTGCGCGAGGGATGGAAAGCAGTTTGTGGTGTTTGACCGCCCTAACCCTAATGGTTGGTATGTAGATGGTCCAATATTGGATATGAAGCACAAGTCGGGCGTAGGAGCATTGCCTATTCCTGTGGTACATGGCATGACTTTGGGCGAGTTGGCATTGATGATCAACGGCGAAGGATGGTTGAAAGACGGGGCTAAAGTGGATTTGACAGTAGTACCTTGTAAGAATTATACCCATCAGACATTGTACCGTTTGCTAGTGGCTCCGTCGCCTAATTTGCGCAATATGTTGGCGATATATTTGTACCCCTCTGTGTGCCTGTTCGAGGCGACACCCGTGTCATTGGGTAGAGGAACAGATAAACCATTCTTGTGCTATGGTCACCCCAATTTTAATGCACCTCGTACCGAAACGAGTGTCTATGGTCCTGCGATTACTTTTACCCCTAATCAATCGACTCAAAAAGGTCGTGTGTGTGATGGAGTAGATTTGAGTTCAATGACGGAGGAAGAGGCTCGTAAGGTGGGATTTTCGTTGCGTTACTTATTGGATGCCTACAAGCATTTGAATATGGATAACTATTTTTTCCGCCCGTTCTTTGAGTTGTTGGTGGGACAGGATTATGTGCGCAAGATGATTAACCAGGGTAAGAGCGAAGAAGAGATTCGTGCATGCTGGCAGGAGGATGTGGCGAAGTTCAAGGAGCAACGCCGTCCTTATCTCCTCTACGAGGAGTAGGGCTAAAGTTTAAAGTTGAAAGTTTAAAGACAAGTATATGAATCCATTAACCATTTTATTAGTTATTGCAGCTTATTTTGCGCTGCTATTCTTTATTTCGTATTTGGCAGGTCGCAAGGCGGACAATGCTGGTTTCTTTTCGGGTAACCGTAGTAGCAATTGGTTGTTGGTAGCCATGTCCACTATTGGTGCGGCTATCTCGGGTGTGACTTTTGTGAGTGTGCCTGGTATGGTGGCTACATCAGGTTGGGCATATATGCAAATGGTATTGGGCTTTACTGTGGGTCAGATATTGATTGCGTATGTGTTAATACCGCTTTACTACAAGTTGAATCTAACTTCTATCTACCAATATTTGCAACAGCGTTTTGGTATGAGCACTTATAAGTCGGGTGCATGGTTGTTCTTTGTGAGCAAGATGCTTGGCGCTAGTGTGCGTTTGTTTGTGGTAGGTGAGGTGTTGCAATTACTGGTGTTTGGTCCATTGGGTGTACCATTCTGGGTAAATGCTATTTTTACCGTATTGATCGTGTATCTCTGCACCTTCAAGGGTGGTGTTAAGTCATTGATTTGGACAGACTTATTGAAGACTTGCTGTTTGATTTTGTCGGTGGCGTTGTGTATCTACTTTATCTTGCGTGCAGGTGTGAATATCGAAGGTTGGACTAGTAGTGCGATGACTCGCACTTTCTTCTTTGATAATCCTAAAGAGGGTACGTATTTCTGGAAGCAATTCTTGGCGGGTATCTTCTTGGTGATTGCAACTACAGGCTTGGATCAAGACTTGATGCAACGCACCTTGTCTTGCAAAAACCCTCGTGAGAGCCAAAAGAACTTGATCGTAGGCGCTTTGATGCAGATTGTGGTGATTGGATTGTTCTTGTTCTTGGGCTTCTTGTTGTACTCGTATGCACAACAGATGGGCATCACGGAGGTAGCAAGCATGAAGGGCGATGATGTGTTCCCATTCTTGGCTGCTAAGATGACGGTCTTCCCTGTAGTGGTGGGAGTGTTGTTTGTGGTTGGCTTTATTGCTGCGGCTTATTCGGCTGCGGGTGGCGCATTGACGGCGTTGACTACTTCCTTCACGATTGATATCCTCAACAAGCAAGAGGGCACAGAGGCGTCTCTCACGCGCACGCGTACCTTAGTACATATAGGTATGGCGGTGTTGATGGCGGTGTGTATTTATGTGATTCATATGTTGAATAATGATTCGGTTATTCAAACGGTATATAAGGTGGCAAGTTATACGTATGGTCCATTGTTGGGTATGTTCTGTTTTGGTATTTTCACCAAGAAACAGGTTAATGACAAATGGATACCATTGGTTGTCATTTTAGCTCCAGTTATCACATGGGTGTTGGATGTGAATTCAGCGGCATGGTTTGGTGGTTATGTATTCTCGCACGAGCGTTTGATCTTCAATGCATTGTTCACTTGCATTGGCATGATGTGCTTGATGAAAAGAGAGGCTAAAGGTTATAGGCTATAGGACGCCGCATGGCGGCTATGGGACGGCACGATGTGCCTATTGGACGCCCTACGGGCTATAGGCGATGAGGCCAGGAAACAATAATCGCGGGGTGAAAACCTCGCGATTATTATTTTGGTGTATAGTGTATAGTGTAGAGCGTAGGATTAGAACTTGTATTTGACTCCGAGAAGGAAGTGACATCCTTGTGATTGATATCCGTAGAAGATGTCGTTCTTACGGTTGAGGTAGTTGTTGAGTTGGAGATATACGTGCAACCAGTTGTTGACCGAATACTGTCCTCCCACATTCAGTGAGATAGTAGGTTTGAGGGTCTTATCACCTATGGTAGTGGCTATTTTACATCCCCCTGCGAAATAGTTATCCGAATACACACTCCATTTAGAATCAATATGTACATCTAGGCGTGCATGTACATCCCATGATGGACGATCATATACGGTGACGCTATCTGCAGCATTCCATATATAATAATTACCCGCAGCATTGAGTTCTATGATATCACGATAGTGATAGTGCAATGATGCTCCTACTTTCCATCGTTGATAATTAGCCAATTTCAGACTGAAGTCTTGTGCTGCATAAGGATTAAGTGTATCAACTTTTGCTTCCATATAGCATGCATTAAGCATGTATGCATATCCCCCATAAATATCTATCAACATCGTTTTGATAGGGCGAATCTTAAATCCTAATTGTGCATCAATAGGTGTATAAGCACGAACCTGATTGAACGCAATTCCTTCCGATATATTCAAATAGCGATTATACCCCAAGTACTCGTCCAAAGATCCCACTCCCATTGTACCTTTTGCGTGTGTATAGAGAGTGAAAATGTTATCCATCATACTCCACTCTAATTTGATATTTGGGGATGGAGCAAAAGCAATATTTTCGTTGTTGCTAAGTTGTTGTCCTGTGCCGATGTTGAGATCTACATTTACACCAACATGTAGGTGGAGCGTCTTGTTACTAAACGCGTAAAAAGGTTCGATACGCAGTGCATGCTTGTTCCAACCGGTGCTGTCGTTGCGCAAATTATTTTGCACATATGTTTTGATACCTGCGCTATGGTTGTCCTTGTTCCAAGTTACATCCAAATACGAGCGCACCTGATGTTCTATGGTGTAGTCAGTGACGATATACGCCGTATAACCTGTTTGAATACGATATTGTACTGCGGCATTATTCGTTGAGCGCAAACCAATCTTAGCATTTACATTCCATAGATTTTGAGTTGCTATAGGTGTGTTGGTTGTGATGATTTCGCCATCAAAGTTACGACCGTAATAACTAAAATATTCATTGCCACCCTCAACGCCAAAATATAGGTCTGCTCCAGAGAAATGCCTGCTGACTTGCATACCCAATTTAGAGCTTGATAAGGCATCTTTTCCCCAATATGCGTCGTGATTAGCATAGAGGTCTAGCGACATCTTTTTCTTGTGGTTAATACGATATCCAAAGAGCAAATGACTATTGCGATGACCGATTGCTCCTTCTATCACTCCATTTAAGGTAGGTTGAGGAGTAAATGATGCTTTAGCAGCTTGCAAAGGATGCAAGTTGTATTCCACGGATAATGGAGTAGAGTAGGTAGAATAGACAACAGGATTGGGTTCTACCTCCTCTTTTAGTATCACAGGGCGTAGTTTGATTTTGGTGGCCTGTTCTATGTCTGGTTGATAATCACGCTCTACGGTGACAACACGATTAAATGTGCTGTCTTGAGCTTGCAAGTTCATACCCCAACATAGAGTAGCCAGTAGGATAAAAAGTATTTTACGCATAGGTTATTCGGTTAGAATAGTGTCGGTGTTTTGTTGTGTCTCTAATTGTTGTATCGCCTCTAGTTTGTCCGCAATAATGGTTGATATGTCATCTGCTTGACGATAGTTGTTTTGTAGGGCAAGTAGGTATTGTTTGGCTTGGAATAAGTCGTTCCTATTCACGTTGATATCCGCTAACAAGATCAAACTCTTTGCTAACCAATATTGGTGAGAAGTCTGCATACCTGTGAAGGACATGATCTCTTGTTCTGCCATATCTATTGCTCCCAAATTATAGTAACATTCTGCTGCTCTGTACTTGGACTCTGCACCCCATTGTGTGCGAACATTTTTAGCCAGCAGATTATAATCCACTACAGCCAAACCATATTCACCACGCTTGTGTTGTGCACTTGCTCGACAATATAATGCCTCATTACGAATAGCTTCATCTAGCGCTTCGATCTCTAGGAGGCGTCCTGCATAGTCTATCGTTGCTGTTGTATCTTGTATATGATGACTACATCTTAACATACCCAATAATGCCGTTTGACGCATTTGGCTATTAGATGCCACGCTATACATGCGTTGGAAGTAGTATTGTGCAGTACGATATTCTTGCTTATCATAACTCAACTCTGCCACACGCATACAAGCCTCCTCCATATAAGGATTGCCTTGTATATCTGCCAAAGCACTATACTGCTCTAATGCCTCCTCGTATTGTTTGAGTTGGTAATAACTGTTGGCGGCATAATGCATGGCATTCATACAATAGCGTCCTCCTGGGCAGAAGCGTGTTAGGTAAGTCGTTAAGCCTGCTGCTGCTTGCTGATAATTACCTAGCATATACTGCAATTCCCCCGTCACATAGGTCAATGAGTCCTCACTCGTAGATGACTGCATTTTCATCTTGCTGAGTGTTTTGGTATAGGCGATATATTCTTCGATATTATTGGTTTCAACATAGATTTGCTCCATGCCATCCAACGCGGAATATGCTTCTTCTGTAGCGGGATATTTCTCTATGGTCTGCTTGAATGCTTTTAATGCCTCTTCGTATGCTTTCAATGTGCGATGAGTCATACCTAATTCCAAAGAACTCTTTGCGCCCTTGTTGCTACGTGGATAATTGGATAGCAACTTGGTGTAGATGGTGATTGCAGCAGCGTATTCATTCAATTGTAATTCTGCTCGTGCCATTTCGTAGAGGGCATCATCCGCTAGGTCTGATTTAGGGTAGTCCTCTACTAGTTTGCTCAGGGTCTTCACTTTTTGATCATACTGATGCATCAGACCCTCCGCATACGCCTTTTGTAACAGCGCATAATCTGTTCCAGCAGTACCTGTTTCAGCTACTTTGGCATATGCTTGAATGGCCTCATTGAACTGGCGAGAATAGAAATGGCAATCACCTATACGGTTTAGGGCATCAGGATAAGTCTTATCCTCGTGTGTTACGACAGTAGAGTAGGCTGTATAGAGAGGTAGGGCGTTAGCATATGCTTTTTGATTGAAATACGTATATGCTTTTAGATATTGTGCCGCATTCTTGTTTTGCGATTGTGCAACATCAGGTTGCGCTTCATACGATTTTAATTGTGCCAATACTTGGTCGTATTGATGCATATGGTAATACGCCTCTGCACTTAAGTAATACGCCTCAGTGAGGTATATGGATGCTTGTTTGCTATGACTGATAACTTGTTCGCACCATTTGAGAGTCTCAGCCATTTTTCCTTGTAGATAGGTGTCTGCTGCCAACTGATAACGTAGGTATTGCTTGGTTTGCTCAATTTTAGCATTAGGGTTCAGGACTTCCTCCAATGCGGCTAATGCGGCTTGATAGTTCTTGCTATTGAGATACATATCTGCCATCAGCGCATATACCTTATCAATATATTTAGAAGTAGGATACTCCTTGATGAATGTTTGGAAGGCGGTGATACTCTCTCCTAAAGCAGAGTTTTGGAGATAGGTTACTTGTACGTAGTTGTACATGGCTTCTTCGCGTAACGCATCGGTTATTCCAAATGCTATTGCTGCGGAGTAGGATAGTTTGGCTTTTTCAAGGTCGTTTACTCGCAGATAGCTGTGTCCCAAATGCAAGCATGTGCTTTCGGCAATAGAGTCGGCAGGTGTCTGCTTGACTTGTTTGAGATAACCGATAGCCTCTTCCCACATTCTCTCTCGGTAACAAGATATACCCAATAAATAGAGATCATTGCGCAGAATCTCTTTTTTCTGTTGAGTTCGTAGTGAGTGATAAGCCTTCAAATGACGTACCGCGTCGTTATAGATACTATCTTGATAGTATATTTCACCCATCATGCGATGTAGTTCGGCATTGTAGTCATTTTCTGGATATTTTTTTAACAACTCTTCTGCTCGATCATAGATCTTATCATATTGACCAAATGCGTAATATATTTGTACCACGTAGTAAGGAGCAATCTTATCATAACCACCTACTTCTTCCAATGTCAAGAACTCCACTAACGCCTGTTGGTAGTTCTGTTGTTTGTAATGACAATATCCTGAGTAATAGGTAGCTTGCAAGAAGTATGGGTTCTGCCTATTTTTTAGTTTTTGCATACAAGACAATGCTTTCTTGTATTCTTCTTGTTGCAAGTCGGCGTAACCCAAGTAAAAATAGTACATTGACTCCGAAGAGCGGGACAAATTCTTCACATTTACCTTTTGAAAGGCTTTGTGTGCTTGTTTGTACTTCTCTTTTTCTACGTACAGTACACCCTGCATGAGATGTACTTCATCGCTGTAGGGTGTGTATGGATAGTCTTGCAAGTAATCTTGTAGGTGTGTCTGGGTTGATTTTGCACGTTCTTGAAACAGTCTTTGTGCTTCTCTAAAGTCTGTTTCATAATCCTGCGCATACCCTTTGCACACGCCTATCCATACCAATAATATTACGACTAAATATCTCATTCCTCTTTGATCTAGGACTTAATTAACGTCTTTTTTTATTTTTTTTCTTGCGTTGCAAATCACGTTTGTGCTTTTTGTTAAGGGCTTGGAAGATGGATAGTCCTACTACCAATCCTACTACCACGATGATAAACCATACGAGTCCAGTGCTTAGGTTATCACCCTTCACGCGTGACCACATGGCTAGCATCGCTTCTGTCTTATCGCCACAATCGTGCATCAATGCACAACGCTCAATCACTGTTTGGTCAGGGTAGAACACATGGTTAGCATGTACTGCTTCAGCGCCTTCGCCAAAGAAATAAGTCAAATCAGCCGTTTCCTCAATCGCTTCATCGTTTGCCCAATCCAACACTTCAGGCGAAGCGATCACGCTCACGTAACCAATCTCTTCCATATTCAAGATGGCGTTCTCAGGCATACACATATAGTTGATGAAGTAACTTGCAGCCTTCGTGTTCTTGGCATATACAGGAATACACCAACCGTCAAACCACACATTGCTACCCTCTTGTGGTACAAAATACTCCAGGTTAACGCCTACTTCCGCAGCCTCGTCAATAGCCCATTGAGCATCACCTGACCAACTGAGGTTCAGCCATGCTTTGCCTTTGGTCATCTCCTCTTTGCCAAAGTCCACTTCCCAACCAGCGATATTGTTCTTCATGCTTGTGAGGAACTCCTCCACGCGTGCAATACGCTCGTCAGTCACATTCGCCACCAATTCGTCGCGGGTCACTTCGCCACGAGCAATCTCATCACGGTATGCGTAGAGTACTACTACAGAGTAGATATCGCGGAAAGCATCCTTCATAAACACTTTGCCCGCAAACTTGTCGTTTTGCAAACCACCCAATGACACAATCTCCTCCTTGCTCACCAAAGCGGTGTTGTATAAGATACCTGTTGTACCCCACATATATCCTACGGTGTAGTCTGCCACACAAGTGTTGGTATCTGGAGCCATTTGTTGGAATTTGTCCACAGCGAAAGGTGATACGAGTTGGGTGTAGTCGGGGGTGTTACCAAAATCCTTGTTGATTTTTTGCAACAATCCGTTGCGCAACATACGCTCAATGATATATTCAGAAGGGCAAATCACATCATAATCCTCTTGTCCTACCTCAATTTCGGTGAGCATGGACTCGTTGATGTCGAAAGTTTGGTATAACACCTCCACTTGCTCGCCTGTTTGCTCATAATACCATGCGGGGAAACCATTGAGGACATTCATGTCAATATAGTCTGCCCAGTTGTACACTTTGAGTGTGTGCTCGCGGTCGGCCGCGAAGATGTTACTCATACATAGTAGCAATGTGGCTACTGCCAAAAGGAACTTTTTCATTTCGTTTTGTTTTGTTGTTTATGGGTTCGAATATTCATTATAATTAGCAAGACTAAGATAGTCAAGAAGATAAGAGAGAACAGCGGACGTAATTCGGGTGTCAAACCGCCTTTGCGTGCGTCGGCATAAATAAAGGTGGACAATGTCTCTAGTCCGCTACTACCTTTGGTAAAGTAGGTCACGCCGAAGTCGTCAATACTCAATGTCAAACTCAAGATAAAGCCACTAATCATGCCTGGCCAAAGTTCAGGCATCATCACCTTGCGTAGTGCTTGGAATGGGGTAGCACCCAAGTCCAATGCCGCTTCGTAGATATTGGGATTCATCTTTGTGAGACGAGGCATCACACTTAGTACCACATAGGGCGTACAGAATACCACGTGTGCGGCAATCACAGTACCTAATCCGCGACTAATACCCAAGAACACGAATAGCAAGAACAAACTGATACCCGTCAATATATCTGGGTTAATCATCGGAATACTATTCATGAAAGTGAGAATCTTGCGATCGCGATTACGCATATGATAAATACCAATCGCTGCTAAAGTGCCTAATACAGTGGATATGAGCGCCGACGAGATAGCAATCACTACCGTGAAGAATATCGCACGATAGAGATTAGGATCTACTTTCACTTGTGCTACGGTGTCGTAGCCCGTGAACAGGTTTTCATACAGTCCAAAAGTAAATCCTGTCCAGTTGCCAAAGACCTTACTCTGGGTAAAAGAGAAGATGATAATCAGCAGGATAGGGGTGTACAATACCAACAATAGCAACCACAAATATGCTTGTGCTGCAATACGCTCCACCAAACTGCGATGCTCCAATTTTAATTTCTTATATCTTTTCATCACTAAACTCTAAACACTCAACGATTAATATCCTCATTATCTCCTCCGAAGAAACTAGTCAATCCTATGATTATCAGCATAATCAGCGACAAGGCTGCGCCATAGTTCCACATGGCGATACCGCCTTCTCCGAAGCAACGTTGGATGAGCGAACCGAACAAGGTCACCTTGTTGTGAGTCAGCAGCTCCGCAATAGCGAATGTCGAAACGGTAGGCATAAATACCATCACGATACCTGAGTAGATACCTGGTGCTGAGAGGGGGAGAGTAACCTTCAAAAATACCTGATGGCGCTTCGCCCCCAAATCGTGAGCCGCCTCAATCAAACTAGTATCCATCTTCTGCAAGGTATTGTAGATAGGATAAATCATAAACGGCAAGAAGTCGTACACCATACCAAACAGCAATGCTCCTTCGCCCAATGGCCAACCGAACATACGGAACAACTCCACCGTTGCAATCGTGCGCAGGAGGAAGTTGATCCACATTGGCAGGATAAACAGCATAGCCATAACTTGCGGCGTTTTGAAATCTGCCATAGCCATAATATATGCCGCAGGATAACCTAATAATAGGCATATGATAGTGGTAATCAACGCGATAGCCAGCGAATAGATAAACGTGTTTATTGCTTCGCTCTTTGTGAAGAAACTCACAAAGTTCTGCAATGTGAACCCACCATTGGCGTCTGTAAAAGCGTACACGCCAATCAGCACCAATGGCAACATCACCAAACATAGCATAAACAGCGCATAGGGCCAAGCCCATGTGCTACGCGACTGAAACACCATTCTTAATTTACTACTTTTCATACCTATAACCTATAGCGAAGCGTCCTATAGCCCATCAGGGCGTCCTTTAACCTCTTTCTTATACAATCGTATATAACTTGGTGCCACGCGAATACCCACTCTGTCGCCGTCGTCCCATACGTCGTTGGTATCTACATAAATATCATCGCCATCATCTGTGCGAACGGTCAAATGGTAGTGGTCGCCCTTGTACAAAATAAAATACACTTCGCCACAGAGCGTTCCATCCTCTTCGTCGTCTTGTAGATTAACGCGATTGAAGTCCACTTCTACTTCCACCTCCTCGCCTACTTCAAATCGCTCAGCTACACGCTCTGGGATATCCCATACCTCGTCCAAGAAACGCACTTGATTATCCTCCAGCACTTCGCCATCAAACGTATTGCAAACACGCTCCTTCTTCATTACCTGTATATCCTCAGGCTTGATGAGCAATCCCACTTGACTGCCCACTTCAAAGGCGTGGTAGTCTTGAATCATCAACTCATATCCCTCGTTCGTCAATACGGTCATCTCATAGTGCACACCCTTGAAGATACAACTCTTTACCTCGCCATGCAACTGCCATGGACTATCCTCTTCTACTTTTCCGTTTTCACTTTTCACCTTTCCGATATACACATCCTCAGGACGAACGACCACATCCACTTCTGTGTCTTCGCCAAAACCTTTGTCCACGCACTCAAAATCATGCTCGCAGAAGTTCACCATCTTATCCTTAACCATGGTGGCATCTAGGATATTACTCTCGCCAATGAAGTCTGCCACAAAGCAGTTTTGTGGCTCGTTATACACATCCGTAGGCGTGCCAATCTGCTGAATCTTACCCTCACTCATGACCACTACACGGTCGCTCAAAGTCAACGCCTCTTCTTGGTCGTGGGTCACATATATAAAGGTAATACCCAGTTTCTTGTGCATCTCGCGCAACTCCATCTGCATGTCTTTGCGCATCTTCAAGTCCAACGCTGCCAAGGGCTCATCCAATAGCAACACCTCTGGCTCATTGATGATCGCACGAGCAATAGCCACACGTTGTTGCTGACCACCACTCAAACTAGACACATCACGATACTCATAATCGGTCATACCTACTGTCTTGAGCGCATGCTTCACTTTCTTCTCAATGAGTTTTTTGTCCATCTTCTTGAGTTTCAAACCAAAAGCCACATTGTCATATACATTCAAGTGTGGGAACAAGGCGTACTTTTGAAACACCGTGTTCACATCGCGCAAGTGTGGAGGCATAGTAGTCACGTCCTCGCCATTGAGCAAAATATCTCCTTCGCTCGCTACTTGAAAACCAGCTATACAACGCAACAACGTCGTCTTACCGCAACCTGAAGGACCCAAGATGGTTACAAACTCGCCTTTCTTGACAGAGAGGCTTACATCGTCCAAGGCAAACTTGCCGTCTTCAAACTGTTTGGAGACGTGATTTACCTCAATGATATAATCCGATTTTTGCATTTTTAATTTGACTTTATATTAAAAATATAATAATTTTCGCAATTTGGGCGCAAAAGTACGAAAAAAAAAGGATTTGTGCAAATATTTTATGCAAAAGTTTTGATTTGCAATAAATCATTTTGTGGAATTTGGAAGTTTCGTTTTTTTTTTGTAATTTTGCAGCGCATTTTATATACTGCCGCTTTTGCGGACTAAAACGAAAAAGAATAACAATACAGATATGAAACATTTTAACGAGTACAAACAACTGAATTTGGCTGAAGTTAGCAAGGAGATTCTCCAACAATGGGAGAAGGAAGACTTGTTCCACAAGAGTATTGAAACACGCGAAGGCAATCCTTCGTTCCTTTTCTTTGAAGGTCCTCCTTCTGCAAACGGTATGCCAGGTATTCACCACGTGATGGCTCGTACTATCAAGGATACCTTCTGCCGCTTTAAGACCATGCAGGGCTATCAAGTGAAGCGCAAAGCAGGATGGGATACCCACGGTCTTCCTGTGGAGTTGGGTGTGGAGAAACTTCTTGGTATCACCAAAGAGGATATCGGTAAGAAAATCAGCGTGGATGAGTACAACGCTGCTTGCCGTCGCGAGGTGATGAAATACACCCAAGAGTGGACCAACCTCACCAAACAAATGGGTTACTGGGTGGATCTTGATAATCCATATATCACCTATGATAACAAGTTTATTGAGACCCTCTGGTGGCTTCTCAAAGAGCTCTACAAGAAAGGTTACCTCTACAAGGGTTATACCATCCAACCTTACTCACCTGCTGCGGGTACAGGTCTCTCTTCTCACGAGCTTAACCAACCAGGTTGCTACCGCGATGTCAAAGACACCACCTGCACCGCACAGTTCCTCATTAAGAGCCAATCGCCAATCGCCAATTGCCAATTGCCTCTTTACGCTCTCGCATGGACCACTACTCCTTGGACTCTTCCAAGCAACACCGCTCTCTGCGTAGGTCCAAAGATTGATTATGTAATCGTTAAGGGCGAAAACCCATATACCAAAGTGGAGGCGCTCTACCTCCTCGCAGAGGCGCGTTTGGCTGCCTATGGCAAGGAACCTGGCGAGACACCAGAAGTGCTCTGGAAAGGCAAAGGTGCCGACCTTGTTGGCATCGAATACGAGCAACTTATTCCTTGGGCTAATCCTGGAGAAGGTGCCTTCAAGATTATTCCTGGTGACTATGTAACCACCGAGGATGGTACAGGTATCGTGCATATCGCTCCTACTTTTGGTGCGGACGACGCTTTCGTAGCCAAGAAAGCAGGCGTACCAGGTATGGTGTTCATCACCAAGAAAGGCGAACAACGCCCTATGGTGGATATGACGGGTAAATTCTTCAATATCGCCGATTTAGACGAGGATTTTGTGAAGAATCAAGTCCATGTAGAGGCATACGAACCATGGGCTGGACGCTATGTGAAGAACGCTTACGATGCTAATCTCACAGACAAAGACGAGACACTCGATATCAGCATCTGCATTTGGCTCAAAGGCGAGAACAAAGCGTTCCGCATTGAGAAACATGTCCACAACTACCCACACTGCTGGCGTACCGACAAACCTGTCCTCTACTACCCACTTGACTCATGGTTCATCCGCTCAACCCAAGCACGTGAAGAAATGATGGCGCTCAACAACACCATCAACTGGCAACCAGAGTCCACAGGTACTGGTCGCTTCGGCAAGTGGTTGGAGAACCTCAACGACTGGAACCTCTCCCGCTCACGCTACTGGGGTACACCACTTCCTATCTGGCGTACCGAAGACGGACAAGAAGAGATCTGCATCGGCTCTATCGCCGAACTCATGCAAGAGATTGACAAGTCTATCGCTGCGGGCTTCATGACCGAGAACCCATGGCCAAAGCATGAGGTGGGTAACTACTCCAAGGAGAACTATGATCCTGCGGTCATTGACCTCCACCGTCCATATGTGGATAATATCATCCTCTGCTCACCTAGTGGCAAACCAATGAAGCGTGAACTTGACCTCATCGATGTATGGTTTGACTCAGGTGCTATGCCATAT
>JBGVEC010000015.1:0-2891 GCA_045119815.1 Paludibacteraceae bacterium
CAACTGTTCGCAGTAAGGAGAAGGAACTCTTCAAGCGTACAAGCCCCAAGGCTATGGAAGCTATGAATATGGCGGAGTTGGTTGCTCCATCGGATATTTCAGTATTGATTCTCGGAGCAAACGGAACAGGCAAAGAGTCCATAGCACGAAGCATTCACTTCCATAGCAACCGCAAGGATAAGCCTTTTGTTGCGGTGAACTGCGGTGCCATACCTCATGAGCTGGCTGCTTCTACATTTTTCGGGCACGCAAAAGGTGCGTTCACAGGTGCTGATGCCGACAAGGGTGGTTGTTTTGAAGCCGCCAATGGCGGTACGCTCTTTCTTGATGAGATAGGAACATTGCCATACGATATGCAGTCCTCATTGCTGCGAGTGTTACAAGAGGGAACATTTATGCCAGTCGGCTCAAGTGTGGAGCGTGTGGCGGATGTCCGTATCGTGGCAGCGACTAATGAAGATATTGGGAAGGCTATTGCCGAGGGGCGTTTCCGTGAGGACTTGTACCATCGTCTGGGTGAATTTGAGATACGACAACCCTCACTTGCCGAGTGTCCCGAAGATATTTTGCCGCTTGCCAACTTCTTCCGCGAGAAATTCTCAAAAGAACTGCACCGTGAGAGAACAGGCTTTACCGCTGAAGCGGAACGGTTATTGCTCTCACACTCCTGGTCAGGCAATATAAGGGAGTTGCAGAACAAGATTAGGCGTGCAGTATTGATGGCTAAAGATACGCTCATTGACTTTGTAGATTTGAATATTGCACAGGCAAAGCCAGTAGATATTCCGGAGGCTCCGCTGCAACCATTGAAGGATGAGGAGGTGGAAAAGCAGAGCATCATAAGAGCCTTACAGTCATGTGGTGGTGTTAAGACCAAAGCGGCTCAAATGCTTAATGTAGACTCATCTACACTATACCGCAAGATGAAAAAGTATGGTATAAAATGATGATTGTGGTGGCAATATGAACTGATATCGGTAAAAAGTTGTATCTTTGAGCCGTAAAATTGAAATATCGCGGCGGAACATTCGTTGTTCCTGTCCGTTTATATAGACATAAGTTCGCAAGAATCCCGAACAGAAATCTGGCAGTTGAAGTTAAGGAGAGTATTGCGTATGCTTATGCTATGCCTATGGCATAGCGTGGCGTTACGTACTCTCCTTGGGCCCATGCCAGAGCCTCTGTTCGGATGCGTGATGACCACGCTTTTTTTACGAACGGAGGTAACGATATGGCAAAGATTCAGATCATAGCAGCGATGACAATGGACGGCTTTCTTCCGAAAGCTGACGAGAACTTAATGCAGTGGGTAATGAATGATGCCAAAGGCTTTCCATATTGGCACGAGCATAGCATATACCGCCTTATGCCTCACTATCCGTTGCTTGACCTGCTTGCCGAGAAACACTCCGACAACAACCAATCCGATACATACATAGCTGAAATATCCGACAAGGATAGCATAGAATTTATACGTGGACTCTCACGCTACAACCTCATTGACGAGATGGTTGTCTATATCTTGCCTGTCATTGCAGGTAAGGGAACTCTCGTATTTGATGACCTTACTCCAAGCCGTTGGAATATGTATAAGACAACATCCTTCTCCAACGGAATAACTCGCATCATCTATCGCAACTCTTGCATTTTGCAATAGCAGGTTGCGAAAAAGTGTTGCATTTTGCAATACTCTGAAAATCCTCAAATTTCACGCTGAAAATTTTTATTTCACTGATACACAATGATGTATCGGTGTCTTTTTGTGTCATTCCATGTCATTGGCACGCAGGATGCCATTTAATAAGTATAACCTGTTGCGCAACACGGTGTAAATAACCCGATTATTCACACTTAAACAGATTATACGATGTTACAGATAAATAGTGAAACCGCCCACAAGATGTTCATCCAACTGATGGAACGCTTCGATAAGATTGAGAAGATGCTGGAGCGACAGAACAAGATGAAGGAGTGTCTCGATGGCGACACATTGCTGGATAACTACGACCTGAGCAAACTGCTTGGCGTGACTCACCGTACCCTTGCTCGCTACCGCCAGAAGAAACTTATCCGCTACTATATGATAGACGGACGCACATACTACAAGGCTTCCGAGATTAATGATTTTCTTAAGATGAAAGGTGCCTTATGAAAGTAGTTGTAATAGAAGAGAAGGTATTTGAGGATCTTTTGTCAAGTATCGAGATGTTCGTTCATAAGTTTGAACAAACATTAAACAGTGAATCAGAAAAGCGTTTAGGAAGATGGTTGGATACCCACGAAGTGTGTGCCTTACTAAATCTATCCAAGCGTACTGTGCAGAGTTTAAGGGCAAGTGGAAAGTTGCCTTCGACGCAGATATGCAAGAAGAACTACTATAAGCCAGAAGATATTGAGAAACTATTAAAAGAAAGAAACGATGAATCATGATACTCATACTAACACTCACCG
This sequence comes from Paludibacteraceae bacterium, assembly GCA_045119815.1. Classification (GTDB taxonomy): domain Bacteria; phylum Bacteroidota; class Bacteroidia; order Bacteroidales; family Paludibacteraceae; genus Colicola. The sequence continues at coordinate 2,452 of JBGVEC010000015.1, forward strand.
TGTAAAGAGAGCCATAGCTGCCTTTTCTAAAATGAGTGCTATCCTTGATAAAGTCAAGGAAAACTACAGGCCTACATTGAACGGGGAAAAACTGATAACCGATAAGGAATTGGCAGATTTTCTCAAAATAAACAAACGTTCACTGGTCGAATATAGGAAGAATGGAATATTGCCATATTACCACATAGGAGGACGAATCTTGTATAAAGAATCCGATGTAGAACGGATAATGCAAGAGAATTTCTATGATGTATTCGGCAAGGAGTAGTTTGAAGTGTTAAAATACCTATAATAACACTCTTAAAAACGCCACGAGACTTGCGTGTAAGCCGATTTATGCTTATCTTTGCATCGTTGAAATTCACATGTGCACGTAACGTGTTTCTGAAATAAGGTGAATTCTTTTGTAGATTAAACGTGCCAGTCTCGTGGCTTTTTTA
>JBGVEC010000016.1:0-4911 GCA_045119815.1 Paludibacteraceae bacterium
GCTACCATTCATCAAGTGCTTGCCGTTGTACTCCCGTTTCAATGCTTGCTCAATCTCACTTCGCTTATACAGAACTTTACCACCAAGTACATAGTAAGGCAATGTGCCATTGCTTCGGTATTCGCTCAATGTCCTTCGGCTCACTTTAAGCATATACGCTACCTCCTTGTCGCATAGATACTCATCATCGTTTTGTAATGCCGCACCATCTTTGGGCATACTATCGAGAATCTCCGATAGTTGGTCGATACTCTCGTGAATGGACTGCATCCACGCATCGTCTTTAGTTCGCATTTCTTGATACATAGTTCAAATGGTTTTATTGTTATACTTTGATTAGATTTCTCTCCCTTTCCATCTGGCTTCTTTTCGTCTGTCCTCTACTTTGGTGATGATGCTATCCACATCTTCGGGTAGGTAGTAGGTACGATTGCCGATTTTGGTATAGGCAAGTGTGCCGTTATCACGCAAGGTCTGCAATGTACGTTTGCTTATCTTCAATCGCTGACAAACATCCTGATGGTCGAGCCAATTGTTTATCTTTTTCTTCCCGCTCTTGACAACGGGTGAATTTGATACTCGCAGAATGAACTGCTCAATCTTCGTGGCAAATTCCTCGAATGCCTTTCTCTCAAAAATGATTAAATCCATACGCTATTATTTTAATTTATTACACTTGTTTTCTTGTTTCGCACTGCTAAATAAGGAAGAGATTTTCAGACTTCAATGGCTCTAACAACAGGTGTCATTCCTTGTCATATAGTTTCATCACAAACACGATCTTCAGCCATTGAAATAGGCTCTATTCTCATATGCAGTTCCGTTTTCTGAGGACAAAGAAATAGATAAGTAATCACACCTCAATCATACGGTGAGCCTGTTGCAGTATGTGGCACAGTTCGTGGCACTTTTAGATGTTTACAACGATATATTTTTAAGCATACATCACATTGTAACCAATATTATATAAGAATATCCCCAAGCGACTGCCAGTCTCGGATCTTGTCCGTAGCATTGTCGTTTGGCAGATCGATGTCTATCCGTCTGCCAAACTTCTGCCCCGAACAGCTGAAACAGATAGTCGCTGATTCTATGATAGCAGTATAGCGGATAGACCAACTCCCGACACTTCGGCAGTCCGTCTATCCGCTATCAGATTTAAGTCCTTAATTTCCTCAATTAAGCATTTTGCCCCAATCCCTCATTAACCGTTCAACTTGGGAAGAATTATGCAGTCGGCACTGCTTACAAATCACTCTGAAACGCAATACAATTCATAATTGCCTACATAAACCTAATTAGTTGTGGTAGAATTGTATGCACATTTTCTTTGCAGCAGATAATCGGTCAAAATTGTGCACAAAGACCATATGTTGAACTTTCAAAACCATTCAAAAAATGAGTAAAAAACAGACTTTAAGTAAAACAGAGTTGCAGGAAATGACAGGTTTGGATTTCTCCGAGCAGAACTCGCAAGTAGAAGAGAGCCGAAAGAAGAGTATTGATGCAGCATTGGAGGATTTCTCTATTGAAAACATCAAGCCACTTCCTCTACCATCAGTAGCGGAGCAAGCCCAAACGGAAGCAGTGCCTTCCGTTACAGAGATGACAGATGAAGTTTCACCTACCAATGTAGTAGAGGAACAGCCATCAGCCCCACCTATCCAACGCCGAGTGAGCAGCAAGCAACGCAAGCTCTCGTTAGAGGAGTACCGCAACACCTTTATGCGACCTTACAAGATTGAAGACCGCAAGCCGGTATTCATCAGTGGCAAGTTGCGAAAGATGCTTGACAAGTTCGCCTGCAAAATCGGTGAGGATAGAATGAGTATGTCGGGACTATTGGAGAACATCGTTCGCCACCACATCGAGCTATATTCAGAAGATTTTGAGCATTGGAAAGGAATGTAACCTCTTAATCCATTCTATTTAAGAACTATTCCAACGAAATTTCATTTTGAGGCACTCAAAATTGATTGACATTCGGTTAGTGGGGAAGCAAGTTTATGTTTTGGGCAGACCAAAACCACTTGCATCCACTCCCGAAGGTCGCAGAAGAAGACATCCCGTTGGTCTATCAAGTAAACAATGTATGTATCATTTCAAAAAAGAGTAATCGTATGAAACGAAGTATCAATAACAAGACACCCAACAAGGGAGGACGACCCACGAAGAAGTTGTCCGAGAAACGCAAGTACCGCATAACGGTAAAGATGGCGACCGAAGAGTACTACGCTATGAAACTGAAAGCCAAGAACGCCGGAGTATCAGCAAGTGAGATTGTTAGAATGGCTATCCGTGATTGCCATATCAGAGCACGCCTTACCACCGAACAAGCGGACTATATCCGTAAATTATGCGGTATGGCAAACAACCTCAATCAGCTTACACGCAAGGCACATCGGGAAGGCTTAAGGCTGCACTATGGGCAATGCCAACACCTGCTGCTTTCATTGGAAAACATTATAGACCATATCAGCCTATGATGGCAAAGATTGTAAAAGGCTCTGGAGCCAGAGGAATTGTTGATTATATCCTCGACAAGAAGAAGCAAGCCACGCTTATATATTGTCAAGGTGTATTGTTCAATGATAACAGCACGATAGCCAAAAGTTTTATTGCTCAATCAAGGCTTAATCCACGAGTAGATAAGTTCATCGGACATATCTCACTCAGCTTCTCAAAGCAGGATTTGCCACGCTTAACTGACGAACTTATGATTCAGATAAGCCGAGAATATATGGAGAAGATGGGCATTCGTGATACGCAATATATCATCGGACGACACTGTGATAAGGAACATCCTCACGTTCATATTGCCTTTAATCGTGTGGATAATAACGGCAGAACCATCAGCGACAAGAACGACCGTTACCGCAGTGAACGCATCTGCAAGGAGCTGACACGCAAATACGGGCTATACTTCGCAAACGGTAAGGAACAGGTAAAAATGCACCGACTGAAAGAGCCTGACAAAACTCGTTACGAGATATACCAAGTTCTCAAACGGGAGGTTGCACGATGCTCGGATTGGACTACGCTACTGAAACGGTTGAAAGCTGAAGGCATTGATGTACGCTTCAAGTATAAGGGTAATACTAATGAGGTGCAAGGTATCATCTTTACCAAGAATGGCTACCACTTTAACGGCTCGAAGATAGACCGCAGTTTCAGTTATTCGAAGATTGACAAGGCTCTGAATGGCAACAATCAAGCGGAATATCAGCGAGAATATGAACCGCATCATATGCAGATAAGCCATTTCGAGAACAAGGAATCGGAGCTTATCAGCGGTTCATTAGGCTTGTTGGACTTCACATCTTCGCCAGATGCAGATAGCCAGGAAGAGGCAGATTTTCGCCGCTTGATGCAGCAGAAGCCGAAGAAAAAGAGAACAAGAGGATTCAAACTCTAATCATTAACCACTAAAAACAGAATAGTATGCAGGAACATAATTCAATCATTATCGCAATGTTGGAAGAGTTGCTGACCATCAGCAAAAGCCAACGTACGGAACAAACAGTAAATGCCAATGTAGATTTGACACCCATTAAGGATCTAATCGAGAATGGCAACCGAGAAAACAAGGAGTATTATGATGCTAAAACCAACAAGCTTGCAGGCTTCGTTGTCAATGAATTTAGCAAGATAAACAAACGAATGGATGGTATCAGTGAGCAGGAGAAACCCGACTTTGAGGGCGTAAAACAACAGCTTGCAGAGGCTATCGACAAGATGGACGAGGTAAAGGTAAAGCACAACATTGACGAGAAACGACACTCGTTTGCCCTTTATACAAAAGAATCTTGGATTCTCCTATCAATAATTATCTTCCTTATGGCAGCAGGAGTATCAGCTGTATATCACCTGTCAAGACCAAACATTCAGAAAGATGATGATGCCCTCAAATACCGCTACATCAAGATGAAAGGCGATGCTTCGGCAGAGCAGATAGCCACTTTGGAGGACATCTTTGAACTCAACCGCAACACCGAAGCAATTGAGCAGATGCGTGAAGATGTGGAGAACTACGAAGAGGCTGTTCGCAAACAAGCCGCCCTCGCCGAGCAAGCACGCCTAAAAGATCAAGCTGCAAAGGAACAAGAGAGCAAAGCCAAATCCATCAAGGATAAGCAACAGCCAAAGGATAACTCAAACAAGAAATCAAAACCATGAGCCTATGGCAAGTATCAAGGTAAAGTTTCGACCCTCGACAAACGAGAATAAGGAGGGAACAATCTATTATCAAATCATTCAGAATCGTGTAATCCGTCAGTTAAAGACGGATTACCGACTCTTTGTATACGAGTGGAACGAGGTTGAAAGTTCAATAATCATCACCAATAGCAGCCGACAGAACGATCTTCAATCCATAGAAGAGCGTATAGATTGGGATATTAAACGACTGCAAAGTATCATTACCCATTTGGAGAACAAGCGAGTAAAATACACTGCTGACGATATTATCTCAACCTTTCAGAAGCAAGCCAATGAACAATCACTGTTCAACTTTATGCAGGGTGTTATTGCTCAATTGCAACAGATGGGCAAGCAGCGTACTTCGGAAACCTATCGTTGCACGCTTAAAAGTTTTATGCAGTTTAGAGAGGATAAAGATGTGCTATTAGAAGATATTGACTCGGATTTAATACTGATGTATGAGGCTTATTTACGAGATCGAGGATTGACTAAGAACAGCACCTCATTCTATATGCGAATACTCCGAGCAGTCTATAATCGTGCTGTTGAAAAGGAGTTGACAACTAATAGAAACCCATTCAAGCATGTTTATACTGGTATTGACAAGACCATAAAGCGAGCAATCCCATTAAAGGCAATCAAGCAGATTAAGAACATTGATTTGTCATTGCAACCATCATTAGACTTTGCTCGTGATATGTTCCTGTTCTC
>JBGVEC010000017.1:0-6763 GCA_045119815.1 Paludibacteraceae bacterium
GGGCGTTTAGCTCAGCTGGTTTAGAGCATCTGCCTTACAAGCAGAGGGTCGGCGGTTCGAATCCGTCAACGCCCACAAACAAACTAAAAGGACATCGTTGATGTCCTTTTTTTGTTGCTTATAACAAACAATAGTTTACTAATTTGGTTGTTGTAAGCGACAAAAAGGATAGGCTGCAAGCCTTTCAGTATGTTTGTGCTTGACACTGATCTTATTTCAAACGACAATTTAGGTCAATTTTGATGTCAATTTTCGTCAATTCAAGGAGTATATTTTGTTTGGATTGGAATGAGCGACTCGTCGCTTGCAATCCAAAACAAAATGAAAGATAACAAGTGTCAACTGGTATATAAATCCCTAAAATTATCCACATACTGCCAAACTAAAGAGAGTGCGCCAATTACTAGCACACTCTCTTTTAATAATCTCCTGCCTCAATTCGAGAATAAGATAGATAGTATAAAGTCTATTATCGTAGGCGTCCGCTTAGTTAATCTCGTCGAACGTATTCATTGCTTGTTTATCTTTTGCCAGTTTGGGGCATAAGCAATAAACTCTACTGGCACACTGGGCGCACGGATTGACCAAAGAACCGATTATCTTCGCCCCTGCCCACGTTGTCTGAGTTGAAGCTCAACACAAACGCATGGGACGGGTTGCCCGTGAGCGCACTCGACCAGTAGAAGCTGGCGCTACCTACACTGTAGAGCGAACTGTCGTTGCCGTAGCCTGCTGCAGGCAGGAAGATAGACTTGTTGGTGTAGCCAGACTTCTTCGAGGTCACTTTATAACCATATACACCATTCTGAGTAGTCCATGTCCAAGTACATTGCTCACGCAATTCGGTTAATTCGGCATCAGTAGGCATACGCCAACTACCACCCCAATTTGCACGAGCGGCATCGTCAGCCGCTTCGAGAGTGGTTTTATTATCTACAGTACCGTAACTGCTGTTTGTACAGTACTTGGTTAGGCTAGATTGTGAGCCATTGCAATACTTGTAAGTGCTCCAATTGTAAGTGCTCTTTGGCTCAGTTTCGCCCCAAGCGAAGTAATCACCATACTCCTCTGGTTTTGTGGCACCTACATTGCAAGTTGCCCATTTAACTGACAAACCAAGATCAACGTACTCGTGGTTGCCAGTGTTAGGATTTGGATCTGGGATATTTGGATCTGAATCATCTACTTCCATTTTCTCCATAGTTTTGATAAACTCTATAGATGCTGCTTTCATTGGGGAAAAAGCATCACCCATAGAAGTAGAGCAGTCAAGAACTAGCACAACCGCAATGCGTTTGCTAATCTCATCAGCAGTAGAAGCTTCCTCCACATCTTCGTAATACAACTCGCCATCAAAAGATACCTCAATCGTGTATTTGTATTGCAATTCCTTGCCATCCTTTACAAACTTCAAGTTATTCAATGGAATATGCACTTTGCCCGTCTCATCATCTATAATACCTTTAGCAGGAGCGTCAAAATACGCATAACCATTTTCTATCTTACTAATAGTCAATGTATAACCCGTAGTAGGAGTACCGTCCATCTGCGCATATATAACATCGGTATAACCACCTTCGGCGGTAAATTTGAAGCGGAAATACTTATAATATCCTGAATAATAGCCAGGGTTGGTCTTGAGCAATACGTTCTTGGCAGAAGCCAACATGGATTTAGCAATCTCATTGAATGTAGATTGCAAGTCGTTGGAGGATTTGGCATTGTAGTAACCGCCTGAGCCAGTTACCACTTTCTTCATCTTCTCGCCAAAGCCTACATCATTACCAAAGCCAATGGCATAGGAGTTTAAGCCTGTACGTTGCAAAAGATCATAGCGAGCAGTATCATAGACAAAACTAGGTGGGACATTACGTCCTTCCTCACCCCATTTCATATTGGAGTAGTTATCTGTACCATCGGAGAAGTTCAACATAAAGATATTATCGAACTCAGGTAAACCTGCTGCATCGAATTGCTTATTACCCTGAGAAACAGAATAGGCAAAAGCGGTAAAGTCTTTATCATTGCTTTGTTCGTTGATAAATGCTTTCACGGCTTCCATGTCGCTGGTAATAGCCATTTGGCGAACATCACGGTTGAACGCCACCACTCCTACATACAATTGCTTGCTAGGATCGACCTCGCCACCTGTAATATCATCGCCGCTACCAGAGCCATCGCTCCAAACGAATTTGATGCTGTCAATCAAACTCACAGCACGAGAATATACCACTTGACCGTCATAAATCAAGTTCATCTTGCGCACATTACTTTGTGCAAACATTGTCATAGAGATAACCAATGACAAAAGAGAAAGGAAAAGTTTTTTCATAAAGTTATGAAGTTTTAAGAGTTTTAAAGGTTTTAAAAGTTTTAAGGGTGTTAGTTATTCACAATTTTGTGTGCCACATAGCCTTGGGTCGTTTCTAAAAACAAGACAAATACACCCGATTGAGGGAGTGTGACACTTGCTTCATTTGTCATACTACATTGCTGATTGACAAGCACTTTGCCTGTCATATCCACCAAATAGAGGCGATTGATTGCATATTCACATTCCACCATGAGTTGGTTGCCGTTTTTGAAAAGGCGTGTAGCAGTTGACTCGATATTCTCTACTGCGGTAGTGTTCTTGTCAAAAGTGATATACGCGACATCGTTCAAGGGGAGACGGAAAGTTCCTTCCGACGTGGTCAATACCAACACATCTGCTTCAAACGTAATGTGCTGAATACTAACTAATGACACCGATTGTGTCGTGCCACTCGTCTTGTGCACTTGCAGCGATTCGGGCTGCTGTGCAGACACTCCTGCTGATACACATAGGAGCAACAGGGCGAAGTAAATAGTAATCTTTTGCATAAGCATTTTGTTTTGATTTATCAAATTAATCTCTCGTTGGTTACACGAATATGGCACAAAGGTACAATAAATTTTGCGGATATGCAAGAAAAATCGCACTTTGGTGTGATTTTTCTGGTGTAAGGTGTAAGAGCACCCCACAAAGTCACAAACTTTGTCGGGGCCCCCGCTTGTGTAAGGTGTAAAGGCGGCGACTATGTCGCAGTTTAGAGAACGGCGCAAGGCGCCTACTGTTTGGGGATGTCAGTACACCTTGAATATCGGTAAAGATTGCTGAATCACCTACGAAAAACCTATAAATCACCTATGAATAACCTAAGAATCACCTAAGATTTTTAAGTACATTTCTGGTAGATAAGAATTATTTTTCTTGTAATAAAATTGCACTCAAAAGTGAACTTTTACTCAAATCACTTGCACATGTGCATTTTTTGTCGTACCTTCGAACATCTGCCTTGCAAAAAACAATTGTTTTCGCAAAAACTCAAACTATTGTTTTTTGCAATTCCCTCGTAGCTACATTCGCACAATGCAGACCATGTTACAAAAACTCACACTTTTATAAGGAAATCGGCTTCGCCTTGTTGTACTACTTTTATCCTCACTATTGTGAGCGAGCTCCCGTAGTGGGATAAAATAGTACAAATAGATTGCTAATCTATTGTTTCCTTATAAAAAAGTGTGCGTTTACTTGCACATGTGCATTTTTTGTCGTACCTTTGCAGCAATTTGAATGTAGCTACTTATGATTACATTTATCATCTCACTTATAGCCCTAGTGGTTGGATTCGTTCTCTACGGCACGTTCGTGGAGCGTGTGTTTGGTATTGACGAAAAGGCGCAGACACCAGCTATCAGCAAGGCAGATGGAGTGGACTTTGTTCCGATGAAACCGTGGAGAATCTTCCTTATACAATTCCTCAATATCGCAGGATTGGGTCCGATCTTCGGTGCAATCATGGGTATTTTCTATGGTCCTTCGGCCTTCTTGTGGATTGTACTAGGTACGATCTTCGCAGGAGGTGTACACGACTACCTCAGCGGAATGATCTCGCTGCGCAAAGGCGGCGCATCGCTCCCCGAAGTAGTGGGAACAGAATTGGGCAAGGGCGTGCAGATCTTTATGCGACTGCTCTCCATTGTATTGCTCGTACTGCTGACTACGACTTTCCTTTCGGGTCCTGCTACCTTGTTGCAGGGATTAGCTAGTTTGGGCACGATGACTTTCCAAGGGCATTTGATCCCTATTGTATGGGTATTGATTATCTTTGGTTATTATACATTGGCTACGGTGTTACCTGTAGATAAACTCATCGGTCGTTTCTACCCTATTTTGGGCGGTGTGTTGCTGTTTATGGGTATCGGTATTATGGTGGTGATGCTTAGCCAGTTTGGTACAGAAATGCCCGAATTGACCGATGGTTTGCACAACCGTCAGACGAATGGTTTGCCCCTCTTCCCGATGATGTTCGTAAGTATTGCATGCGGTGCTATTTCGGGTTTTCATGGTACACAGTCGCCGTTGATGGCACGCTGCGTGACCAACGAGCGCCAAGGCCGTTGGATCTTCTACGGCGCTATGGTGGCAGAGGGAATCTTGGCATTGATTTGGGCTGCCGCAGCAGGCACTATGTTTGCAGATCCAGAAGCAGGTTTGTACGGAATAGACGGCCTTCAAGCCTTCGCCGCAGCGCACCCAGGCGAGAATATTGCTGCTTTGGTAGTAGATAAAGTTTCTCGTTCGTGGGTGGGTACGATAGGTGGCATATTGGCGATTATTGGTGTGATTGCGGCTCCTATCACTTCTGGTGATACAGCACTGCGTTCGGCTCGGCTGATTGTGGCAGACTTTATGCACTTGAACCAACGCCCTATCCGCAATAGACTGATGATTGCCTTTCCGCTATTCTTGTGCGTGTTTGGTATGGTTTTCGTCGATTTCTACGTCGTTTGGCGCTATTTCGCATGGACGAACCAGACCTTGGCTGTCTTCACTTTGTGGGCAGGAACGGTGTTCCTCTACAAGAACTCGCGCACAATGAAAAAATACCCATACGCATACCTAATTGCGCTGATTCCAGCGTTGTTTATGACGATGGTAAGCGTAAGTTATATTTTTATTGCACCAGAAGGCTTCCACTTCGCAAAGATTGGGCTGAGTTGGGTGGCGTACTTGGCGGCAGGTGTTACCACAACGGCATTGCTTGGTGGGTTTGCCTATTGGACAAAACAATCACTAAACACTAAACTCTAAACACTAAACAACATGATACAATTTGCATCTTTTGTAATATCTAGTCCAGATGTCATGCAGTGCCCACAAAGCACTATTCCTGAATATGCTTTTATTGGCAGAAGTAATGTAGGCAAGTCTAGTCTTATCAATATGCTTACGCATAATCCTAAACTGGCTAAGACGAGTCAAAAACCCGGTAAGACATTGCTGATCAATCACTTTATCATCAATGCAGGTACAGATCAGCATTGGCATTTGGTCGATTTGCCTGGTTATGGTTTTGCGCAAGCAGGCAAGAAGCAACGCGCGAAACTCAAAACAATGATTGAGCGCTATTGCTTGTTGCGTGAGGCATTGGTGAGTTTGTTCGTATTGATCGACTGCCGTCATGAGCCACAACAGATTGACTTGGAGTTTATGGAGTGGCTAGGAGAGCAGGCTATTCCTTTTGCGATTGTCTTTACCAAAGCCGACAAATTGACAAAGAGCAAACTGACTATGAATGTGAATAGTTACAAGGAAAAACTACAAGAAGTTTGGGAAGAACTGCCTCCTATCTTTGTAACATCCGCAGAGAAAGGGCTTGGAGAACAAGAACTGATTTCGTATATTGAGGGTATCAATCGCGATATTGCTAATCAAGGTTAGACCGCTGCGCTGAGAGAAGTTAGACCACGTTGTTGTTAGACCGCTGACACTGTTAGATATTGAATGAATTTTGAATTATTCCATACTGACGATATTCGTGTAGAATATTGCGACGGTACTCGTCGTGATATTCAGCGAGTGCTTGATGCTTGCCGGGAAGAAAGGCGTCCGTATCTAATCACCACACCTCTAACCTCTAACCTTTCGCCTCTAACCTCAATATTAGTGCCTGTTAGCATGCTTGAAGAGGAGGTGTACAAGGCAGAGATTTGTACTTATTTAGCTCGTAAGACAGGGGCACACCTTATATTGTTACGCGCGCGTGACTACGGAAGCAAAGCCAAACAGAATACACAGCGCATCATCACCCATATTCAGACGATAGCTGAGCGCACTGGCGAGGAGATCAGTTACGAGGTGCAAGAAGCAAAGCGTGATAGTTTTAGTTTTCACAAAGATTTTCACAACGGAGAATGGAAACATGATTTGTTATTGCTGACCGCAAGTAGAGAATACGGGTTGGATGATTGGCTGTTTGGGCCGCCAGAGTTATACTCTATTCGCAAAAGTGAAGTGCCTGTGATGTTGGTCAATCCGAGAGCAGACTTGTTTTCGTTGTGCGATTAGGGGAGGGTTAGGAGTTTAGGAGAAAAACAAAAAGAGAGTCTCGATTGAGACTCTCTTTTTATTCTTTCTAGCTGTAAGTCTAGATTACTTAACGCGGCGCTCTGGAATACGAGCTTTCTTACCAGTAAGATTGCGCAAGTAGTACAATTTAGAGCGACGAACTTTACCGTATTTGTTAACAGTAATTTTCTCGATGAATGGGCTATCCATAGGGAAGATACGCTCTACACCTACATTACCAGACATCTTACGAACAGTAAAGCGCTTCTTGTCACCGCTACCGTGGATGCAAATAACATCACCGCGGAACTCTTGGATACGCTCCTTGTTACCCTCTTTAATACGATAAGCTACAGTCACTTGATCACCTGCAGCGAATGCTGGAAACTC
>JBGVEC010000018.1:0-5372 GCA_045119815.1 Paludibacteraceae bacterium
ATTCCTTTCACTCCACCCAACAAAGTATGGCGAGGAGCTCGTTAAGCGTATGCAGGCATCAGGCGCTACCGCTTACCTTGTGAACACAGGTTGGAACGGTACTGGCAAGCGTATCTCTATCAAGGATACACGTGGTATCATCGACGCTATCCTCGATGGCTCTATCGACAAGGCAGAGACTAAGCAGATTCCAATCTTCGACTTCAAGGTGCCAACAGCTCTTCCAGGCGTAGATCCAGCTATCCTCGACCCACGCGACACTTACGCTGACGCAGCAGAGTGGAACAAGCGTGCTGAGGACCTCGCAGGTCGCTTCGTTAAGAACTTCGCTAAGTTCACAACTAACGAGGAGGGTAAGGCGCTCGTTGCAGCTGGCCCACAGCTTTAATGTGATAAAGGGTCATTCTCGACCCATCCCAAAAAGTAAGACCCCTCGGGCTGTACGTCAAGGTACTATCCCGAGGGGCCTTCTTTTGCGATAGGCCAAGCCTAACCCTTTCTAACATTAAAGTTTTTAGCGTGATAAGGGCGCATCTGCGACCTTTCAATCAAAGCTCCGAATGAGCAGTACGTCAAGTACGGCCCATCCGGAGCTTTTTAGGGTGTTCTATAAATTTGTTTTAATAGCGTCGCTGCATCACCACTTTGACAACACAAATTCCCGCTTGCTGATTTACATGTTGTGTAATCAAGAATACATCTAAAAATAGATTGAGATTAGTGGCACTGGTCAGCCTCTGTTGTTATACTATTCATAGATTTATGCGAAATCTACTAATAGTTAGGAATATAACAGCAATATCTACCTTGACTTAAAGGATGTTTGTAACAAGGTCTCCTTCTTTAATATTTTATCCCATTGTTCGATACCCCTATTCTCAAATATTGCGGCAGTAACTCGGATGACTCTACGGGCTTGTAAATTTATTTTTAGAGATTCTCTCAAATCTTCGAGAGATGAGGATTCAACAATTTTAGCAATTCTCTCCCTCTCACCGCCGACTAATGCCGTATCTTCGAATATCTCCATTGCCTCTTTTTTACCACACTCTATTATTATGTTCCCATCTTTAACATAAAATAATTTTCTACCTTCGGTCTGTAAACACGAATGTAGGCAGTTGATTTCATTTAAGACAATTTGAGGTAGATATGTATAGTATTTGAAATACAGTGTCGATATTGCCTTACACCAATCAGACATCTGTGCTTGAGAAATACCACGTTGTTTCAAGCTCAATGAAGTCATAGGTGTTAAAGTGCTAATAATCTCGGCTGACACTTTTTTGTACTCATTGTAAATGGAAATATTAAACTCAATACTATGCTTTTTATCACTTTTCTTGATGTCAAATATATGGCCAAGCACAATGCCCAATAATACACCCGCAGCACTTGTTAACGATGCAACAATTACGCTATAATCCATAGTTATTCCAGTTTATAAGCTTTGTATTCAACATAATATTCGTGATCCCCAATTTGGGGTTTTGTTATTTGATAGCCATCGTTGTAAGCTTGAAAGTGGTCACGATCCTCAAATTTCCAGATATAACTTTCTTGTGAATTTAAAACAAAAGTCTTTTTTGTTACAACGTTCTTGCGTGTCCTGCCATAACAATCTATGTCCATATAACAAAGTTCTACATCTATTGAAATGGGAATACTATTCATATTATAGAATTCAAACCCGAACCATTCATTGTAGTTTTCTTCGACGTAGTTATATCCAATTACTTTCCAATCTTGATATTCTGAACCCTCATAAATCACTAATTTTGTTTCTACGCCTCTAACCTCGTTTTGAGCATAAAGATCTGTGGTTGCAAAACCTAACATAACAACCAAACACATAAAGATTTTTTTCATAATTTTATACACTGCTTCGTGTCGTGCGCAACATTAATTAATCTACTATTTATTTAAATATGCTTTACTGGATGTATGAATCATCTCTACGATCTCTTTGGTATTTCACTTGTTCTCTGCCGAATTGAATCGTTACGTAATTTTCATCTCCCTTAGGAACTGCATTGGGCCACGCATACACAGCTCTAGATTCACTCTTTCTGCATCTAATTGTACTTGTGTAATAGTCGCTAACTCTCTTCCCACAGTATGATAAGTACCAATCAAAACAATATGAGGTTACATAACTCACACCATAATAAGGGTCGTTCTGATTCGTATTGTAAAACTCAACGGCATAAGTTCCATTTGTTTGGGGAGAGATGCTTTTTACTTGTATGCCAGATGATGAATTATGGGTGTTATATTCAACACCCGATACCTCGATGTTGTGATAAGTTTGGCAATATCCTAAAACGACACAATGTGCAAATATTATAGACAATATTAATTTTTTCATCTCAATTGTATTTTACAATCTATTTGATTTTACAAACCCCTGATAATGTATCCACACAAAAAAAAGCGTGGGGATATACGATGTTCGCTATTGAGGCCTTCGACTGCCTGTAACCCGAATAAAGTAATACCCACGCTATACACGTGAGCATCAACTCTTATTCTATGGGTTACGTGAAAGTGTCGAAGTTTCAATAGCCAAGAACAAAAGCTAACGCTTTTCCAAATATGTCTAAAATGTGCGGATTAAACTATACGCAATGTTTCATAGGCAAAATAATTATTAATCAAATGTGGTCACAATATATCTATAGTAGCATTAACCACCTATCAAGATACTATCAATGTGCCACAACTAATACTTTTCAATTTGTGCAAAGATAATGATTTATTGGAAAAGTATCAATATTTTGTAATGTATTTTTTCTGTTAAGGTTGAAACTATTAATATTCATACAACCTCTCAATCTATAGAGAGAATGGGATGCATGTCAATGTGCTGACCCCATCCGCATTTTTTTGCCGAGCGTTGTATCTGCAGCCTTCTACTCACAAATTCCCCAATTCTGATAGAGGTTAAGCTTAACCCTTTCAATCAAAGCTCCGAATGAGCAGTACGCCAAGTACAGCCCATCCGGAGCTTTTTCATGTCAAGGTCACATCTGCAACCCTTCTGACGCTAAATTTATCGTGGTATCGCTACTACTCATCACTC
This sequence comes from Paludibacteraceae bacterium, assembly GCA_045119815.1. Taxonomy (GTDB): domain Bacteria; phylum Bacteroidota; class Bacteroidia; order Bacteroidales; family Paludibacteraceae; genus Colicola. The sequence continues at coordinate 3,083 of JBGVEC010000018.1, forward strand.
TAACATCACTCGAATATATCGAGATAAGGCAGACATCTACTGCCGCTAACAAAGAGTGCCGACAGAGGTTTGTTCCTCTGTCGGCACTCTTTGTTGCGGAGCACTCTATCTGTCAGAACCTATTGCTCCCGTGTGGGTGTGTTGTCGTTGGTGTAGATTGTGATGCGCGACTCATGACTGCACCCATGAGATATATGTTCGCGCAGGGAAGTACGCATCTTTAGTAGCTCGCCATAGCGCTCTTGTTTACCAAGATCCTTGAGCACCACCTTGGTGAGCTGTCGTCCACATGGGGCCTGCATAAATGGTCTGAATGCCTCGGCATTAAATTTGGTGCCGTTACGCTCCATGAGTATATGGTACTCCCTCATCTTACTCTCCCACGATAGGAGTATGTTGATGCCACCATACAGACACATTGCGGCAGCTATTCCCAACAATGTCACGATCCACCAGTTTAGGTCGAACCATATCAATATAAATATTATGCCTCCTCCCAAGATAAGTAGGAGGAAGGCATAAATATTTATATATATGTACCTATACATCGTTGAGTACAACTACGCCTTAGAGATAAATTTGTAGAATGTGTCTACAACCAATCGTACCTGTTTCTCGTTTGATGTCTTGACCATCAAGCAGTTCTGATACTTAATTGTACCATAGTATATGTTGTATGCAGGACAGCATACGCCAAATGTTGCTGAGCGGCTATAGCCAACAGACTTTATTGAGTCTGGTGTGAGGTAGCGAACAACACGATTTGTTGTGAAGCAGTAGCAACGGATATCCTCAGCAATCTCGATGATGCGCTTGTCGGTGAGGATCAGATGACATCTTTTGCGGATACCAAATATGAACGCAATGAAGCGGAGAATCTTGCCAATAAGGCGAGCAAAGAAGTTTGAGCTTGAGGCCCAAAGTTCGGCTTCAACATCAGCGATAATCTTTTCGTTCTCCATGAAGTCAATGTTTGAATAGAGCTTTGACATAGTTCTAAAGATTTTTGGTTAGTAGTATTATTGTTTGTTGTATGTTACTTCAGCGGTGAGTCTGGCTCGCTGGCCATAACCTTGTAGAAGAGCTTGTCCACGAGGCCGGGGAAGAACTTCTTGAGCAGGTGGGTGCCTCGTCCCTCCCACTCCATGAGGCATAGTCTCTTGCGGCGGCGTATGCCCTTAGCCACGATGTGTGCAACCTCTTCGGGTGTCATCATCTTGCTCTCGTTGCGTGGTGTCTCACCCTGCTGCGAGCCATCGGCCGTGAGTGCCGAGAAGCGCACGTTAGAGGCTGTGAAGCCCGGACAGGCGGTCATCACATGCAACCCCTTCTTGAGGTTCTCCACACGTATGGTATCCAAAAAGCCCGTCATGGCGTACTTCGATGCCGAGTAGCCCGTGCGGCCAGGAAGACCGTGTATGCCCGCTACCGAGGATATGCCGACAAGCGAGCCCTTAGACTTCTGAAGCCATGGCAACGCATACTTCGTGCAGTTCACCGTACCCCAGAAGTTGACATCCATAAGGCGGTGCAAGACCTTGAGGTCGCAGTCATCAAACAGAGCGCGCATCGACAGACCAGCGTTGCATATCATCACATCAACGCCACCAAAGGCCTCTACGGCGGTATCTATGAGGTGCTTGCACTCCTCCTCGCTCACCACGTCGCAGGCGGCGTATGCCACCTTGCCACCCTCTGCTGCTATCTCCTGGGCAATACGCTTGAGTTCATCCTCGCGTCTTGCGCCCATAACAACCTTAGCGCCCATCTTGGCATACTCGCGTGCCATAGCCTCGCCAATGCCCGACGATGCGCCGGTGATTACCACAACCTTTCCACTTAGAAACTTACCCATAATATCTTACTTGTTAAGAGTCAAACTTAAATCTCCACCACCAGACCGTCGTAGGCGAGAGTCACACCCTGGGGTAGCTGCTCTTGTGCCTGGTCGTAGAGTCCTATATTGTGCGACATGTGTGTTAGGTAGGCTCGCTCGGGCTTCACACGTTGTATAAGTGCCACGGCCTCATCAACCGAGAAGTGTGAGTCGTGCTTCGCCCAGCGTAGAGCGTTGACCACAAGGGTTGTAACACCGTGGAGCTTGGCCTCCTCCTCGGGCTCTATATGGCTGAAATCGGTGATGTAGGCCAGCTCTCCTATGCGGTAGCCCACCGAGCGAAAGCGCATGGAATGGTGTCCCACGATGGGTGTCACCTCCACACCGCACACATCGAAGGGGTGTTGTTCGTCGATGGTGTGTAGCTCGATGACGGGCACGCCACGATACTTA
>JBGVEC010000019.1:0-3381 GCA_045119815.1 Paludibacteraceae bacterium
CCTCTAAAGAATTTGAAACTTAAAGATATACTACGATGAAAAGAGTACATTATACCGACAGCTATCTGCTCAATCCACAACACCCCGTAACGGTAAACCTTATAGGTGGTGGAGGTACAGGCTCACAAGTATTGACAAACCTTGCACGATTGGATGTAACACTTCGTGCCCTCGGACATCCGGGACTATTCGTAACACTATATGATCCCGACATTGTTACCGAAGCCAATATCGGAAGGCAGCTCTTCGGATATTCCGATTTGGGACTGAATAAGGCGAATTGTCTGATAACACGCATCAACAACTTCTTCGGGAATGACTGGAAGGCCATGCCGGCGTTCTATCCCTCCAATATGAAAGATGTACGACAGGAACATCTTGCCAATATAACCATAACCTGTACGGACAATATAAAGTCGAGAATAGACCTCTGGAATGTACTCAAAGCATTGCCGCAGTACAATTATACAAACTATCAGACACCTTTGTATTGGCTTGACTTCGGCAACACCCAATCTACAGGTCAGGTTGTATTGGGTAGTGTACCGAAGAAGATCAAACAACCTGCATCACAACTCTATCAGACCGTACCGTCATTGAAGGTCATCACAAAGTTGGTGAAGTACGCACGAATCAAAGAGGAGGACTCAGGTCCGAGCTGTTCGCTTGCCGAAGCGTTGGAGAAGCAGGACTTGTTCATCAACTCCACATTGGCACAACTCGGTTGCAACATTCTCTGGAAGATGTTCCGCCACGGAATGATAGAGCATCACGGACTATATCTCAACCTCAATACAATGAAGGTCAATCCGATAATGGTTTGATGGATTAGATAGCTGTCATACTTTAACGAGTGTGATAGCTTTTTTTATGTTGCACCTTGCTTTTTTGACAATATTATAGTCATTTTAAGCGTTTTATATTAAAAATGTCCTTAAAATGTTATTAAAAAACAATAAAGCGACATTTCGGTTTTGTAATATTTGTAATTTTGCAGACAGAGCATATATGATAAACTGTTCGGATTGTCCGAACTTTAATATAGGACGCAATGAAGATTGGAAGAAAGTTAGCCATTGGCTATACTGTTATTGTCGCCCTAATAGGTGGTATCGTATATACGTACCTGCGTGAGTGGCGGCAAATGGTATCGTTGGAGAGTGAAATCAAGCAGATTCACGAAGTCCGACAAAGTGTTCACGAGGCATATGTTCATATGCTTGACCTTACGATGTTCGGTGAGACCATTCTCGAATGGGAAAAGGCGGACACTGCCATTTACCGTGCCAAACGCCATAAGGTCGACAGCATTCTCTGCGAGTTCAAGGACTACTATTCCGGTGAACGGATAGATAGCCTGCGAGTATTGATGGCAGAGAAAGAGATCCAACTCTTCAATATCTCTCAACTCTTTGAAAAACAGGTTGAACTCGGCGAAGAAATTGCCGAGCGTGTTCCTGTCATAGCATATGAGAGCACCCAGCAAGAGCCGGAGAAGAAGAAACGCGGCTTCTTGGGACTCTTCAAGAAGAAAGAAAAGCCACAACCTACGACAACCACAAAGTTATATACACTCAATCGGGATGTTGTCAAGAAACAGTCCGAACAGAATCGCAGACTTACAGAGACGGCTGATAGCCTCGCACAGCGTAATTACATTATTAATACGCAGCTCAAAAGCCTCATTGCGGCAATGGATGAGCGGGTTACTACTGACCTTCGAGAAAGGGAACAGCAGATTATCATAACACGCGAGGAGACCAAAGTCTGGTTGGGTGGCATTACAGCATTCCTATTGCTATCCTTGGTCATCTCCTATATCATCATTATGAATGACCATGCCAAGAAAGAGCGTGGTCGTCGCAAGTTGGAGGAAAGTAACCGCAAGAATGCAGAACTGCTTGAAATGCGTAAAAAGATTATCCTCACCATCTCACACGACATACGCAGTCCACTCAACAGCATCATCGGTTATAGTGAGTTGGCAATGGATACTCGTGACAAAAAGAAACGCAACCAACAACTGAAAAAGGTACTTGGCCGTAGCAAGCATATATTGCACCTTGTGAACAACCTCTTGGATGTATATCGTCTTAACCAAGCCAAAGAGACCATGCATCCTGTACCATTCCGTATATCAGATTTGTTGAACCGTGTGGTAGACGGTGCCACACAGCCAATCAATGATAAGGGTTTGCTCTTTGAGTATGAATTTACTGGTACCAATGTAGTGGTAAAAGGCGATGTGGATAGAATAGAACAAGTCATCAACAACCTTATAGCCAATGCAGTCAAGTTTACCTCTTCCGGACATATCGCATTCAATGTGAATTATTCGGAAGGTGTATTGGTAATGAAGGTGAACGATACGGGTGTAGGTATGTCAGAGGAGTTGATGAAGCGTATCTATATGCCATTCGAGCGTGCCGCAAATGCCGACAATGCCGATGGGTATGGTCTCGGACTTCCTATAGCCAAAGGTATCGTGACTATGATTGGTGGAACCATAGATGTGAAAAGTACATTAGGTGAAGGAACAACATTTACAGTAACTTTGCCTTTACCGATTACCGATGAAGCTGTTGAAGATGAAAAGGCACCCATTGACTCAACATTGCATCTGCCAAAGAATGTTATTGTCATTGATGATGATGTACTGCAACTTGAACTAGTCAAGGAGATGCTGGAGCGTAACGGCGTATTGTGTACAATATGCAGTAAGGTGGATAAATTGACGGAGGAGATGCGTAAGAAGAATTACGACCTGCTCCTTACCGATATCCAGATGCCCAATACCGATGGCTTCAAGCTGCTTGAACTGCTACGCAAGTCACGTATCGGCAACTCGAAGGAGATTCCTGTTGTCGCCATGACTGCCCGTAGCGAGAGTGAACGTGAGGATTTACTCAAAGCCGGCTTTGACGGGTGCATATTCAAGCCGTTCTCAATGAATGAACTGCTGAAAGTCATTGCTTCGGTCATTAAGGGTCGCGAGCCTGGCAGTGAGACCGATTTCTCGATGATGCTTGCCAATGTATCGGACAAGAGGAAGATCCTTAGAACAATGATAGAGTCCTGCGAGAAGGATATTGTCGATCTGAAGATTGCAATGACAGCCGAGAACAGGGAGTCGATGCGAAGCATAGCACATCGTATGTTCCCGATGTGGGAGATGGTCTCGATGGATGAGATTCTGCTTGCTTACCGCAATGTCCTGAAGGATACGGAGTGTGATACTCAAACCGTGTTAAACCACACGAATCATGTAATAACCCACATAGAGCACCTGATTGAGGATGCCGGAAATGAGATAGAAAGAATAGCCGATGAAGAAAAGAATATTGATAGTAGAGGATAATATAACCCTTTCGCAGATAGTAA
>JBGVEC010000020.1:0-1895 GCA_045119815.1 Paludibacteraceae bacterium
ATATTGACCTTGTATTGTCGTCGGAGCAGAAGGTGATGACCTTTGACAGTAGTACGAAGTATTGGAAAGCTACCGATACGGATTATAACGGTAGTGATTACCATAATAACAAGTCATTTATCGGATATACTTTCAAGTCGGTGACTTTGCAGTAATAACTTAGAGCAGGCAGAGGGTGATACCCTAAAGCTCTTCTGACTGAAACATTAACGGAAACTAACACAGAATTATGGGGGCATAGCTCCCATAATTCGTATATAAAAACATTATATTATGGAACAACTGATGAAAGAATTGATCGAGCGCCTAGAGGCGCTGGAGAGGAGGTTAGAAAAAAATACCATTTTAGCGCCCGAATAGATACTGTTTCAAAAAGTGTGTCTGCTTTAAGTAGTAAAAAAGGACCAGCCATGTTTGGCCAGTCCTGACAAGTTTGTAATTTTGGGTGTCCAAATCAAAAATTACAACTTATGTTACTTACAAAGGAACAAATTTCTGAGCAAATGTGCAAGCATGCACAGAAGAAAAATGGTCTTCATGATTTAATGGAGATAATGCTTGAGAGTATGATGATCGCCGAACGCAGTGAGTTTCTCATTGATAATCCGGGTAATAAGGGTAATGGCTATCGTCCAGGCTCGACCTATGGCCATGGCCGTAAACTTGAATTCCGCATTCCCCGTGACCGCTATGGCAACTTCCATCCTCAGATTCTCGCTATCCTGCGCGACCAGGAGGAGGAATGTGACCGTTTGGCAGGAATACTCTACACCAAAGGCCTGACACAGGAACAGGTAGGTGATGTCTTTGACCAGATTTATGGTCAGCATTATTCCAAGACTAGTATCAGCCGTATGATAGACAGTGTCCGTGACCAAGTAAACGAATGGCTGGAAAGAAGTCTAGAAAAGTATTATCCTATCCTATTCGTCGATTGCGTACATATAAAGATTCATCGGAAACGTTCAGTGGCCAGCGAGGCATTCTATGTGGCGTTGGCTGTTACCGAAGAAGGTACACGTGAAGTCCTGGGCATATTCAATATGCCAATAGAGAGTGCAGCGGGATGGAAAGAAATCTTCGGAAGGCTTCAAGAACGCGGAGTACAGCGTATCGGATTGGTTGTCGCTGATGGTATCAAAGGTTTGGATACAGTGGTCGGCGAATGCTTCCCTGGAACGCCACTCCAACGCTGTGTAACCCATCTAAAGCGTAATATATATGCCAAGGTGCGACACGGAGACAAGGCGGCTATCGCGGCAGACTTACGAGACATCTTTCGCACAGGCCAACGTGATTACACCATAGAAATGGCATGGGCCAAATGGCAGGATATGTGTGACAACTGGGGAAAGGATTATAGGGCAATAAAGATTCTGCGCAATAATGCCGACTACAAGGCATATATGACCTATCTCAACTATGCACCTGAAATACAATCGATGATATACACGACCAACTGGATTGAGCGGTTAAACCGAGATTTCAGGCGAGTTACTCGTATGAGGACAGCTATGCCCAACGAGGAGTCTGTACTGACCTTGATGGGAAGCGTTGCTATGGAACATAAGGCTTATGACCGAATCTTGCCAAACATTACATTCGACAAACAACTATTTCCCGACTGATATATGGACAATAAATTTTATTAACTAACTTTGCGGATGCATCTGAAGGTTACAAACTGAAGTCTATTGCTGTAGACACACTAAAGGAAACACTACCTTCCGTGTCGCTCGACTATGCCATAAACTACATCGAGATGAATCCCTACGCTACGGTGGATGATTTTCATGATTGGTTGGTACGAATAATGAATGTTGAAACTTCAATATAAATTGCCGCCGAAACTGATAGCAAGCCTCGCACCGAGAAGTGCGTGGCTCCTCTCGAAT
>JBGVEC010000021.1:0-2385 GCA_045119815.1 Paludibacteraceae bacterium
CACGCGAGCTGGGTTCAGAACGTCGTGAGACAGTTCGGTCTCTATCTATCGTGGGCGTATGAAATTTGCGTGGCTCTGACACTAGTACGAGAGGACCGTGTTGGACTGACCTCTGGTTTACCGGTTGTGCCGCCAGGTGCACCGCCGGGTATCTACGTCGGGATCGGATAAGCGCTGAAAGCATCTAAGTGCGAAGCCGGCCACAAGATTAGATTTCTCAGGGTCGTCGTAGACTACGACGTTGATAGGATGCAGGTGTACGCATGGAGACATGTTCAGCCGAGCATTACTAATTGCCCGTATGCTTTCTTCCTTTATTGGTGGTACATACTTTTAGCGATACTGAAAAGGTACTTTTTGCGATGTCAATAGTCAAATAATATTCAGGTGGCTATAGCACGGGGGTTCCACCTCTTCCCATTCCGAACAGAGAAGTTAAGCCCCGTCACGCCGATGGTACTGCTAAGGTGGGAGAGTAGGTAGCTGCCGTTTTGATTGGAGCCTTCGATACAGCAATGTATCGGAGGCTTTTTTGTTTGTGTCATTTGGTGAATTGAAGAAGTTGCTTTATTTTTGTTGCATCCATAAATTCTATTATATGAAAGGAAATTGTGTTATTCCCAAGGCTATGGTATTCATTGGAATCTTTAGTCTTCTTTTATCAATGGTTGCATGTGGTAGTTCAAATGATGATGTTGTGAAGATACCTGATGCTGAACAACCTGATTCCGATGACTCCCAATCGGGTATGAATTATGATGATCTTGGTTGGGAACATGCGGAGGACGTGATTAAGAATATGGGTCTTGGTTGGAATTTGGGGAATACCTTGGACGCATGTGATTACAATCAGATTCATGATGGTAGCGATTGGATGTTTTGGGAAACTTGTTGGGGGCAGTCCGTGACAACACCGGAACTGATGCATATGTTGAAACAAGCTGGATACGGGACAATAAGGGTGCCTGTTACATGGGGGATACACATGGATGTCAATGGGGTAGTTTATAGTAGTTGGATGAATCGTGTGAAGCAAGTGGTTGAGTATGTTTTGGATGCTGGCATGTATTGTATATTGAATGTTCATCATGATACAGGCGCTGATGAAAAGGCATGGCTCGTTGCCAGTATGAAAGAATATGAGGCCCAAAAAGCCCGTTATGAAGGCCTTTGGGAGCAGATAGCAGAAACATTTAAGGAGTACGACCATCATTTGCTGTTTGAATCCTTTAATGAAATGTTGGATGAAAGGCGTTCTTGGTGCTTTTCAACTTTTAATGGCGAATATGACGAGGAAGTGGCGGCTGATGCTTATGCTGCTATAAACAGCTATGCACAAAGTTTTGTCAATGTAGTTCGGTCGACGGGCGGAAATAATGTGGGACGTAATCTGATTGTGAATACCTATGGTGCATGTAATGGAACAGGTACTTGGAACAAGCATCTGATTGACCCATTGGTTATGATGGAATTGCCGGAAGATGTCGTTGAGAATCATTTGCTGTTTGAAGTGCATACTTATCCTAATATCGATAATTTGAATGGGGCAAGGTCGGAGGTGGCTGATATGATTCTTAATCTAAAGAAACATTTGGTTGCAAAAGGTGCTCCTGTAATCATCGGTGAATGGGGGAATAGCAGTGAGCTTCCGTCTTTGGAAAATAAGATCGCTTTTATCACTGATTTTGTAGAACAAGTGAAGGCCGCAGATATGGGATTGTGCTATTGGATGGGAATAACTGATGGCGTTGCAAGGCAAGTTCCAGCTTTCAGTGAGCCTGAATGTGCTAAAGCTATGCTGCAAGCATTTCATGGAACTGATTTCCAACCGGAATTGCCTACCATGGATGCTGTGAATTTCAGTTATGCCGTAACTTATCAACAACAATGGAGCGAAGTTCACTTGTGTAACGAGAACATTAGTTTGGATGAATATAAAGGCGTAAAGGTAGAATTGGATGACGCACCGGAAAATGGTTCGTTGAGTATTAAGGTGTATGGTGAAACTGAAGGCGTCGAACAATATACTTCAATGACGGGTGATTGTTTGGAAGTTACCTTTGACTCTTCAAAATTAGGCAATAAAGTCAGACGCGTGACTTTACAGTGCTCATTGGATACCGAGTATTGTATAACTATAAAACGCGCTGTGTTGATAAGAAAGGACGGAACAGAGGAAATCCAATGTCCTACTTCGTTCTGGGGATGCGACGTATTGCTTCAGAAATAGAAGGTATGTTTTACATAAGATGGCGGATGAATTCATCCGCCATCTTTTTTGTGGAGCTGGAGGGAGTCGAACCCTCGTCCAAACGAGGAAGCCATATGCTTTCTACATGCTTATCTCTGCCTTCGGTTTTCGAGTATAGGCAAGACCAGAGCCAC
>JBGVEC010000022.1:0-4874 GCA_045119815.1 Paludibacteraceae bacterium
GTAGTTCTTGAGAAGCACATATACATTGGCTACACGGTAGAGATAATCAGCCTTATCCTCATCATTTGTAACCATAGACAATGCTTGTTTGTAATACTCCAAAGCACCATTCAAATCGCCTTTCTTGATGCACATTTGCGCACAACCCGCTGCAGACTCACTAGTAGGTTGGAGTTTGTGCGCGTGCTCAGCAGCCGCAAAATACACATCGCTCTCGGTACAACCCAAACGGCGATAGAGTTTCATGATCGAACCCAATTTCTCGATGTCATTTGCACTCTCAGCCACTACGCTAGCGTACATTTGATCCATCTGACCACAGTCAGCAGCACCAGAAGCAGCATAGAGACGATCGATATACGCTTTTTGGTGAGATGCTGGCTCAGCATTCTTACCACCAGCAGCCACGATTTGCTCCAAAGCAGCAGAAGCTAACTGATAGTCAGCCAAAAACTGATCGCCGTATTGCTCGGTATTAGACTTGTAGATATTATAACTCAACTCTACAAACTTACGCAAAACGGTAATTTGTGCTTTTGCGCCCAAAGCAGTCACAGACTCCTTCATCCATCCGTATGCAGGCAATGCCAATTCATCCTCTTGGAAGTAAGTCAAATAGTCCATTGCTTTTACGCCCAATACATAAGCATCAGGATAGCGAGCCTCATCGAAGTACTTGATACGGTCATCGTGCAATTGCATGATAGAGTCACGCAAAGCCTTGCGCACATTCTCGTCTGTAGCCTGTTGATAACGATGTCCAAGGATCTCTGTACCATCTGTGTAGATAGCCTTGTTCAAATCTGGACGACTTTGGTAAACAGGCAACCAGAAACCATAGGCCTCATCATATTGTTTGTTTTTAACAGACTCATGAAAGAGTGAGAGATTCACCATGCACTCCTCGTCGCTCAATGTTGTCACTACTGGTGCAACCACCTCTGGTTCAGCACCTTTCTTTTTCTTTTTTTGTGCAAAGCCTGCCATTGGAATAGCAAAGCACAAAGCGATTAATAATACTTTTTTCATTGTTTGTTGTTTATTTTGTTTATATTTTCTAGTTCATCTAGTTGGTCTAGTTTATCTAGTTGGTTAGAGTTTTCTCTTGAAGAACCAATGTTCTGAGATAGACACGTTGATTACGAAACGCAAGTAGTTCTCTGTCAACACATTGCTTCCCCCTCTGCGACCATACTCCAAGGTAGTGTTAATCACAGTTCCTGTTGTTCTCAGAGGCAAACCGACACCAAGACTTACTCCTAATTCGGGCTGATTATAACTGCTTGTATAAGAGGTCGCATAATTAGCACCCACGCGCCACAACATACGATCCACATACTTTCGGCTAGTAGGATCATTGCGATATTCCAGACCGACTGCCCAACGGTGTCTAGAATTCAGTCCTTTGTCCTCTCCGAAATACGATGCATGAGCCCAATCTTGGAACTGATAATCCACGCCCACCAACAAACGATTAGCGTAGTCATAACTCAATCCCACGCCGTACATCATTGGCATTTCAAAGCCGCCACTCATCGTTGCTACCGTATCATTAGTAGTTGTTTCCAATAGCTCATAACTCATACGAGAGAAAGCTTGTTTGTGTTCATACACAGCACCCACATTGATGGTGTGTTTGCCAAAAGTATGGAACACCTGCATACCATAGCGCAAGCGCAAACTATTGGCATTCAAGTTATCCACTTGACTCACGGAGTCCCCAGCGGCATTGGTAAAGTGCAAACTACGACGTTGTGTCACGTCGCCAAACATATAATAAATATTTGCACCTAACGCTACCCAGTCGCAGATATTAAAACTCAAACCGCCATACACTTGCGTAAAACCACCTTCGCCTGAATATGCTTTTGTATGATGATACACATATTCATCACCTTGCTTCAACGAATCATTTAACGCAAACTTATATCCCACAGCCGAATATGGATTGACACCTACTGACATTGCGATATACCTGCGCCACAATGGAAATTGGAGAGTCATATACTCCAAGTTACCATTCATGCGATTGGTTGTGCCATTCGCATCACCATAGTTGGTGTATAACAATGATCCTGCAATATCAAACATAAATGTCAAGGAATCGCACGCGGTATAAGAAGCGGGTTGAGCAGGGTTGATCACCTTGTTCGAACGCATACCTACGCCTACTCCACCCATGGCGCGGTACGCACCTGGCAGATTGTTGTTCAATTCTCCATAACCAAATCTAGATGATGGTGAAGAAGTCGCATTCTGTGCCCACGCGCCAACAGCCAACATCGTTGCTACTACTAGTACTATATATCTTCTCAAATTCATAATCTATTTTTTAACCTTTCACCTTCTCGCCTTCCTAGTTCGGCTAGCGCTACTAGTGCGGCTATAGTCCCTCGCTACGGCGCCTCTACACCCTACACTATACACCCTACACTATAACCCACTCAGAATACAATTCAGCCCTATCAACACCAAATGGGGTTCGCCTATCACATCACGATGCTTCATTGCATTCAATATATAAGGTGCATGCCCTCCTGTCACATAGGTCTTGAAGTTTGTTTTCTGTTCTTTAAGCTGTCGCATATATCCTTTTACCTCAAACACCAGCCCTCTCACCACGCCTGCAGCTATCGCCTCCTTCGTATTCTTGCCGAACAACGGTGTCAACGCATCGGGTTCCACGTCCACTTTTGGCAATCGTTTGGTCATTTGGTTCAATGCCGTCAAGCGCATCTTAATACCCGGAGCTATATTACCACCTAGATACCCTTGTTCTGCCGATACAAAATCATAGGTTACAGCCGAGCCAGCGTCTATGATAAGCAGATTGGTGTTTGGACACAAGTGTGCTGCCCCCACGGCTGCTGCTATTCTGTCATGCCCCAAGGTCTCGGGAGTCTGATAGCAGTTCTTGATGGGCAACGGAGTCAAGTGATCAAAGAGCACAAACTTCTTTGACAACCTATTCAGCGCATTGATCACAGCAGGCTCCATATTTGCCACCGACGACACAATACTCTGCGTGATAGGGTACAACGAGAACAATCGCTCTACATCCACGCTTGTAAATGAGCGGTATAGCAAGTTCTTTACGATCACGCCGTCCTTAAACAGCGCCACCTTCGTCCTCGAATTTCCCTGATCAATACACAAATTCATGTCTCTCGCCTTTAACCTCTAAACTCAAGCGCTCTGCGCTTACGCTTCATATAAGAAGCGTTTAATACTCTTCTTAGGTGTCTTCTCAAACTCGTGCGCATACAGTTTGATGGTATTGATCTGCTCGTATGCTGCCAATTCGGCATTCACCAACTTGCGGTTCTCTTCCATCACAGCCTCCAACTGTTCTTGAGTCAACTTATCCGCATCTACTGCCTCAAAGTCAGGGCAAACCAAAGCTACTAACTTGGTATCATCCTTTTGCAAAACCAAAGACTCCAACACATATGGCATATTATTGATCTTCGCCTCTATCTCCTCTGGGTAGATATTCTGTCCACTAGGTCCCAGCAACATCGTCTTGCAACGACCTTTGATATAGATAAAACCATCTTCGTCTATCGTTCCTAGATCGCCAGTACGCAACCATCCATCCTCTGTAAACGACTGAGCAGTAGCATCTTCGTTCTTATAATAACCTACCATCACGTGCTCGCCACGCACTTGAATCTCACCTACGCCCTCGGCATTCGCATCCGCTATTCGGGCTTCCATCAGTCCGTCCAATACTTGACCACATGATTGAGCACGAAATTCCTCCCAATGTGTAAAACTGATCAACGGAGCCGTCTCCGTCATGCCATAGCCAATCGTCAATGGGAACTTGATTCGACGCAAGAAGGACTCAACCTCTGCGTTCAATGGCGCACCACCAATAATCACCTCCTTAAACTCGCCACCAAAAGCTTCCATCAATTTCTCACGAATCTTACCCAATACCACTTGATCCAACAATGGCACCTTCAGCACCCAGCTCACAGGAGTCTTTGAGATCTGTGGCTGAATCATCTTCTTGTAGATTTTCTCCAAGATCAACGGAACAGACAGAATAACAGTTGGTTTCACTTCAGCAAACGCTTTCAACAAGATCTTTGCCGATGGTGTACGACCAATCAGGTAGGTGTGTCCACCTGCTGCCAAACATGCCAAGAAGTCAAACGCACAGCCATACGCATGCGCCAATGGCAAGAATGCTACGTGGCGGCAACCTGGGAATACTAATCCCGTCTTAAATCCAAACAATATATTGCCCGCCAACGCATTCGCTGGAGTCATCACACCCTTGCTGAAGCCTGTCGTACCTGAGGTATAATTGATGGACGCCAGCTCCGCATTGCTGCGCTCCGCATACACAATATCATCCTTGCTAAAGCCATTTGGATGCTTTGCTGCAAACATTTCCTCGATAGTCATCTTATCTACCGCTTGCTCCATAGGCAAACGGCTGATGATCACATCCATATTATTGAGCGAAAGTACAGCCTTCAAGTCAGGTACTTGCTCCGCATCGATATTCTCCCAAATCAAGTCCGTGATAAAGAGCAACTTACTCTCCGAATGGTTCACAATATGAATGGCATCATTCGCTTTGAAGTCTTGCAAAATAGGCACAATAATTGCGCCATAAGTAACGGTAGCGAGGAAGGTTGTCACCCAGTTCGCATTGTTCTTACCCATCACAGCCACTTTATCGCCAGGAACGATACCTGCTTGTTGGAAGATGAGATGTACTTTTGCCACATTCTCTGCCAGCTGTGCATAAATCAAGGTATTGGTTGTTCCGTAGTCGGTTACTGCTTCGAGTTCCCAATTCTTACGAAACGAATTCTCATAAATCTTGATCAGATTTTCTTCTGGTTTGGTTAGCATAT
>JBGVEC010000023.1:0-1951 GCA_045119815.1 Paludibacteraceae bacterium
TAAAAATACAATGTCAAAGATTTGTCAAATTACAGGCAAGAAAGCCATGGGTGGATGCAATGTGTCTCACTCAAAACGTCACACAAAAAGGACGTTTGATGTGAACCTCTTCCACAAGAAGTTCTACTGGGTAGAACAAGACACCTGGATCATGCTGAACGTGAGTGCAGCTGGTCTGAGAACTATTAACAAAATCGGATTGGATGCTGCGTTGAAACGCGCTTCTGAGAAAGGTTACATCTAAACAAAGGAGGATTCGTTATGGCAAAGAAAAGTAAAGAAGCACGTATCCAAGTGATCTTGGAGTGCACCGAGCACAAGGCCTGCGGTATGCCAGGTACATCACGTTACATCACTACCAAAAACCGCAAGAACACTCCTGAGCGTTTGGAATTGAAAAAGTACAACCCAATTCTCAAGAAGTACACTATCCACAAAGAAATTAAGTAATTAACCCCTAATTAAGAAAGGCTTAGAACTATGGCAAAGAAAGCGGTCGCTACACTTCACACTGGTAACGCAGGTCGTAACCATACAAAGTGTATCAAGATGGTTAAGAGCCCTAAAACGGGTGCTTACATCTTCCAAGAAGAAATTGTTGAGAACGACAAAGTTGCTGCTTACTTCAAGTAAGAATCGCAATAGAAACATTAAAAAAAGCATACTAAATTTGGTAGTATGCTTTTTTTTTGTTACCTTTGCAGACGAATTTGGGGAAAACGGTGGTGGAATACACATAGTAAACATTTGGATAATATGTTAGGAATTATTATTAATCCCAAGTCGGGTAAGAAGGCTTTTCGTGCACAACGATTATATCTGTGGAAACTGCTCAAAGCGAGGCGTGAACCATTTATCTATCGTGTTACCAAATACGAGAATCACGCCATTGAACTGGGACGTGAGTTGGTAGAGGAAAAAGGGTGTACAGAGATACTCGTCTTGGGTGGAGATGGTACGATCAGTGAGGTGATTAATGGTATTATGCGTGCTGATCTTACGCCAGAGCAACGCGCAAACATCAAATTTGGTATTATGCCACGTGGTACGGGTAATGATTTTGCTCGCCATTGGGGATTGACTAAGGATTTTAAACATTCTTTGGAAGTGTTCTTTGCTGGCAAAACTAGACCTCTGGATATTGGTTGTGTGACTTATTGGCGTAATAATATTGAGCATCATCGCTATTTTGTTAATTCACTAGGTTTTGGTTTTGATCCTCTCGTTTGTCGAATGGCAAACCAACTCAAGTACTATATTGGTAGTCACCATGTTAACTATTTCTTTGCACTCTTTGGCGGTTTGATGAAATACAAAAGTCAACACATGCGTCTAGATGTAAAGGGAGAGACTGTATTGGAGGATAAACTATTTATTGCAGCAGTATCTAATGGTTCGTATGTGGGCGGCGGTATGCGCCTGAATCCTGATGCTGACCCAGGCGATGGACTCTTGCATGCGATATTCTTGACACCTCCTAGTGCAAAACAAATATGTCAAGCTGTTCCTAATCTCTTTAATGGCAAATTGCGCGAACTACCATTTGTGCATGCCGTAGTAGCGGATGATATGTTAGTACATACCAAACAACATCAGTCTTTTGAGGCAGATGGTATCGTTATGGATATTACTGGTGCGTGCAAAGTGACATGTATGAAACATGCCATGCAGATGATCGTGCCATAAGCGCTGTAGGCGCAGGACGCTTTGCTATAGGTTATAGGGAAGAGGCGAAGGATTCAGCCTCGCTGATTTGGTCAATTTTGCCTACATCCATCATACGGTAATTCTCAGGGATATATGCTCTGAGAATTTCTTTTTGTGCTATACTCAAATATAAATCAATAAGGGAGAATTTCTCACCTTTTTGCTTTACCACCTCGTCCATGCAATCGAAAATGCGTGGACTAAGCACCTGCATGCCCGAGAAGGCTAGTTGGCGATTGGCAAT